>NZ_JBHVGB010000178.1:0-12361 GCF_042801335.1 Nocardioides sp. NPDC057577
GGTCGATCACGCCGGTGGTGGCACCGAGCGTCGACGGATCGAGGAAGGGATGGAAGAACCGGTGGAGTCCGGGGGCTTCCAGGTCCCAGTCGACGGCCAGTACCCGCTTGCCGTTGGCAGCGAGGATCCAGGCGGTGTTGGCCAGGGCCATGGTGCGCCCCGTGCCGCCCTTGTACGAGTAGAAAGTGACGTTGTGGCCGCCCTCGGCGTCCCTGCTGTCAACCCCTCGCCGCCGGCGTGATGTGGGGCGTACTGATCGCGGTCGGGCTCTCGGTGCTGGACCTGCTGCGCCGGGTCGCGCATCCGCACGACGCGGTCCTCGGTCACGTCCCAGGGCTGGCGGGGATGCACGACGTGGACGACTACCCCGACGCGGAGGAGGTGCCCGGCCTGCTCGTCTACCGCTACGACTCGCCGCTCTTCTTCGCCAACGCCGAGGACTTCCGCACCCGGGCGCTCGCCGCGGTCGATGATGCCGAGTGGCCGGTGGAGTGGTTCTTGCTGAACGCCGAGGCGAACACCGAGGTCGACGTCACCGCCGTCGACGCGCTCGAGGCGCTGCGCACGGCGCTGAGCGAGCGAGGCATCGTCCTCGCGATCGCCAGGATCAAGCAGGACCTGCGTGACTCGCTGGCTCCATCCGGCATCCTGGACAGGATCGGTGCGGATCACCTCTTCCCGACGCTCCCGACCGCGGTCGAGGCCTTCCGGCAGCGCGAGCGGTGATGTGCGGACCAAGGACATCGTGATCGACCTCGCCCGCAGAGGGCCGTGGTCAGCGTGGTCCGGCGATCTCCCGGGCTCGCAGCGTCGCCATGCGCCGCTCGTAGTCGTCCTCGTCGATCTCGCCACGCGCCAGACGCATCGCGAGCACGTCTTCGGGCGTGCTCGGCGCTCCGGTGGGCAGCGGCTCGTCGCGGAGGAGCCTGCGACCGACCACGACGGCCGAGGCGATGATCAGACCCCAGAACAGGATCATGCTGATGGTCATCAGGGCATAGGCCCAGCCGCTCATCCCCGAGCCGTACCAGTACATCATCGCGAGCTCCTTCATCGTTCGCCGAACCGCATGCCCCGACAGTGGGCCGGGCGATGGAGGCGCAGCGAGTGGCCAACGACTGCCGGTGTCGGGGCTTTGGTCCCGGACCGGGAGGAATCGTGGCCCCTCCGCCCGGCCCCGGCTTACCGGGAAAGTGAGCTCATGAGACGTTGGGTGTGGGCCGCTGTGCTGGGCATGGTGGTCGGCTGCGGTGTGGCCGCGCTCATGGCGTGGTCGGTGCCCATGACGGTCGGGTGGTGGGCGGGCGGGAGCTTCATCACCTTCACGATGCTGATGTGTCTCGGGCCCGAGGAGAAGTCGATCCCGTGGCCTGTCCTGCTCAGCAGAAGCCTGCTGTGGCCGAGCGCGGCGCTGGCGGCCGCAGGGCTCGTCCTCGCGCTCGGTCTGACCAGCGCGCTGTTGGTGATCACGGCGGGGCTGGCCTCTGTCTGGGAACTGGGGTGGCTCGGCCGGCCGCCGCGCACCGAACGACCGCTGAAGAGCCGCGACCGCCTCGGCAGGCGGAGGGCGTACGCAGGAACGGCGGCAGCAGCCATCGGACCCCAGGCGGGCGACCCGGTCGACCCGGTCGACCCGGGCGAGGCCGTCTTGGCGGTCACCGACGGGCTGACCGACACAGACCTGTGCCGGGCCTGGCGATCCAGCTACGTCGCCCTCGACCGGGTCACGGACCTGGGCGCGAAGCTGCGCGCGGTCGAGATCCGCGAGGTGCTTCTCGATGAGCTCGAGCGACGCGACGCGCCGGGGCTGGAGGCGTGGTTCCGCTCCGGTGCCCGGGCGGCAGGTGGGCCGGATCGCTACCTACGGGGCCCAACGCCGGACAGTGACGAGGCACGCACCGAGCCACGGCCCTGAGGACCTTCGGCCCGACCTGCCCGACCTACGTCCCTGGCACCGCGCGCACGGGCGGGATTCGCTTGAGACCACTGGAGCGATCACGCGATCTCGCGATGGAGGGACATATATATGACCGCGACCTCGAGTCCGGGCTGGCCGACCACTGTGAATGGGGAGCCCTCGAGTCGACCGGCCCGTCCGCCACTGCCGCTGGAACCGAGGGTCGTTGTCGGCGTGGACGGCTCCGAGTCCAACCGGGCCGCGGTGGCCTACGCGATCGCGGAGGTGGCCGCCTCTGGCCGGCCGCTCGTGCCGATCGGGGCCGTTCGGCATCCGGTGCGGCACCAGGACGGCGCCGTTGACGGGCGCCTCTGGCCCGTGCTGAGGCGGATCGAGCGCCAGGTCGAGGCTGCAGATGCCGACGTCCGGACGGTGTCGCTGATCGAGTTCGACCACCCGGTGCCGGCCCTGCTCGGATACGCGGACGTGGAAGATCTGCTGGTCGTCGGCAAACGTGGCCTCGGCGGCTCTCGTCGGTTCCAGGTCGGATCGACGGCGATGAGAGTCGCCGGACGGGCCCTCGGGACGGTGGTGGTCGTGCCGCCAGGGTGGGGCCCTGCGGACCACCTCGGGGAACCGGTCGTCGTCGGTGTGGACCCGGACGGTCTCCATGAGCCGGTGCTGCGCGCCGCGTTCGAGCGCGCCTGCCGCGACCGGGTCGAGCTGGTGGTGATGCACTCGGTCAACCTGCATCCCGTGCTCGTCTGGGACCCGACCGTCAACGCACCGCTCGTACGAGACGGACAGGAACGCAGCAGCATGGACCTCGAGGCGGCGATCAAGCCGTTGCGCGAGGAGTATCCGCAGGTCCAGGTCACGATCGAGCGCGACCGCGGCCACGCCGCCAGCATCATCTCGGCCCGGTCGATCGGCGCTCAGCTGGTCGTGCTCGGACGACGCCATGACGCACGTGGCACCTGGGGTCTCGGTCCGGTCGCGCGCGAGGTGATCCACAGCGCAGAGGTGCCTGTCGCGGTGGTGCCCTGTCACTCCGACCCAGCCGACCGAGATGGTTGAGCCGATGACCTGGAGCGCTGCGATGACGGGCTAGGGAGACCGGCCGAAGAGCCTCCGGGAGCCGACCACAGGGGGTGTGGGCCGGACCCGGGGAAGACGCCCGGTAGGGGCTGGTTACGCATCAGGCCCCTACCGGGCGGTTGGCCGGGTCCTACCGGGCGTGAGGCACGCGTGGAGGCCGACCGTCCTGACGCGCCGGGGGGTCATCGGCGACCACCTGCTCGGTGCCTGATCGTCGGCGTGCTGGCGCTGACGTACGCCGGTGACGCCTGGGGCTTCGGCCTGCGGTGGGCACGCATGCCGGTCGTGATGCACCACGGATGGCTGCGATCTCGATCCCGTCGTCGTGCACGAGCACGGCCCATGCAGGTCCTGGACCGACCAAAGGCCTTCGGTTCGGGCCGACGGTCCCTGTCCGCCGATCACCTCGCTCCCCAAGGCTTGGATTCATGAGCGAGAGCAGGGACCTGATCCTGGCAGGGGTCGACGGCACCGATGGCGGACTGGCCGCCGCTCGCTACGCCGCCACGGAGGCGGCCCGGGCCGGCGTCGCGCTGCACCTCGTCTATGTGGTCGACCCGTATGCACCGCCGCTGCCGACCTGGCCGCCGGCGCCCAGGGACCCGGACTCGAGGATGGGCAAGCTGGGGCGAGCGATCCTTGCCGAGGCGGAGGACGCCGTCGCGGACAGCGGCGCGGTGGTGAGCACCTACCTGCTGCTCGGCCGCCCGGCGTCGGTGCTGGTCAAGGCGGCCGCCAAGGCGCGCCTGCTCGTGCTCGGTGACCAGAGACGCAGCATGTTCGACCGGCTCATCACCTCCTCGATCCTCGGCCCGGTCGCGGCACACTCGGCCGTACCGATGGTCGTCGTCCCCTCCGCCTGGTCGGGAGAGGACGGACCCCGCAACATCGTCGTCGGCGTCCAGGACGCCACCACCTCCGTCGCCCTGGTACGCCGCGGGCTGGAGGTGGCGGCTGCACGCGGGGCGCGGCTACGGCTGCTGCACGCCTGGCACACGTTCGGTGCGTACCAGGACTACCTCACCGTCGGGAGCGAGGAGCGGGCGTGGACCGACCGGGCCGAGCGCGAGCTGACCGCGACCCTCGAGGCCGCCCGGAGCACCTCGGACCCGTCGACCGCCCGGGTCGACGCACGGATCGAGGTGGTGCACGCCCAGGCGGCGTACGCCCTGGTCGACGCGTCCCGGCATGCCGGGCTGCTGATCCTGGGCAGGGGCCGGCACCTCCTCGGCCTGGGGCAGCTGGGCGGCACCTCCCGGGCGGTGCTTCGGGAGAGCAGCTGCCCGGTCGAGATCAACACACACGTGGCCCCGGCGTTCGAGGGGGGCGCCGGGGCCGCCGAGGCCACTGTGGGCCTCGGCACGACAGCCGACGAGCCGGCCCTCTCCGGACGACCGTGATGAAGGAGCAGAGGATGTACCTGGCAGCACGATGGTTTCCGGGACACCTGACCACGATCGACCGCGACGAGTGCCTGGAGCTGCTCGAGCGCAGCGAGGTCGGACGGGTCGCCTTCGGCGACTCGGAGGGACCGATCGTCCTACCGGTCAACCACGTCATGGTCGGAGAGCGGATCGTGTTCCGCACCGCCCCGCACACGGCCATGGCGGACCATGTCGGGACCGGACCGGTGTCGTATCAGATCGACGAGTTCGACTCCTACACCTCCTCGGGCTGGAGCGTCCTGGTGCGGGGGACCGCGGAGTTCGTCGACGGCGTCTGGCTGACCGCGCACGACCTCAAGCCGGAGCCGTGGGCCGACGGCCGGCGGACGCTGTTCGTCTGCATCACCCCGAGCCAGATCACCGGCCGGCGCGTGGTGCCGGTCTGAGGAGTCGAGATGACGTACGAAACCATCATCCCTGTGGGCGCCGTCCTGGTCGGCGTCGAGAGCTGGCCGGCAGCCGCCGAGAGCGTGTCCTGGGCGGCCGAGCAGGCGTTCCGGGACGGACGCGACCTGTGTCTGCTCCATGTCGTGTCCGCCACGACCCTGGACACCCCGCCCGGGTTCCGGGCGGGTGGGCCCTCGGAGCCCGAGCAGGACTACGGGGCGACCGTGCTGGACAGGGTGAGGAGCTACGCCGAGCTTCGCCTCGACGAGCTCTCCAGAGCCACGACGTTCATCGGCCACAGGCGTCCGGTGGTGAGCATCGTGCTGGAGATCGGGTCCGCGGCCCGTGCGCTGGACGAAGGTTCCAGGAACGCGTCGCTGCTCGTGCTCGGATCGCGGGGGAGAGGGCCGATCCGCAGCCGCATCCTCGGCTCGGTCAGCAGGTCCACCGTCAAGGACGCACGGTGTCCGGTGGTCGTGCTGCGCCCGGGTGGGGGAGCCGTGGGCCGAGGGGTGATCGTCGGCATCGACGGGACCGCCGACTCGGCGCCCGCCCTGGAGTTCGGCTTCGCTCAGGCAGCCCTGCGGAACCTGCCGATCACCGTGCTGTACTGCTACCGCCTCCACGGCGCCGACCGTCGCGACGAGTACCGGCTGCTGGCAGCGGAGTGCGTGGCAGGACTGCGGGAGCGCTTTCCGGACATGCACCCGCGCCTGCGGATCGAGTCGGGAAGCCTGGCGCACGCGCTCGCGGACCAGTCCCAGACCATGCACATGGTCGTGGTCGGCGGGAACGGAGGCGTGGCCAGCCACCTCCTGGACCACGCGCACAGCGTCGTCGCCGTGGTCCCCTCGGCGCTCTCCCGCGCCGACACGTCGCCTCCGGCGACCGCGGTGTGAGCGCGGTGTGAGCGCGGTGTGAGCGCCGGACGACGGCGCGGCTCTCGGTGTGGGCTCAGCGGCGGCCGGCCAGCGCGCGCCGGAGCCTGGCGATCGGGCCCGGGCTGTCGATCCCGACCGCGCCCACCTCGTTGCCGTCTCGCCGGTAGAGGATGAACCCGTCCTCGCGCTCCTCCTCCTCGGCTGCCGTGGTCTCGCCGACGACCTGGATCCGGCGACCGTGCCAGGTCGACCAAGCGAACGGGACGGAGGCGAAGACCTCGCCCGCTCCGGCGGCGTTCGCCCCGGCGACCCGACCCTGCTCTCCGGCGGCGGTCCAGTGCTCGCTGCGCTCGCCGTCGACGCACGCCACGTCACCTGCGGCCCAGACCCCGGGTGCCGCGGTGGCGAGCCGGCGGTCGCAGAGGACTCCGCCGGTGCGGTCGTCCAGGGCGACGCCGCTCCCGGCGAGCCACGCCGTCGCCGGACGGGCGCCGATGCCCAGGACCACGGCATCGGCGGCGAGGGTCTCGCCGGTGCTCAGCTCGATCTTCTCGATGCCGCGGTCCGAGCTGCGTACGCCGGAGACGGTTGTCCTGGTGAGCAGCCTGACGCCGGCGTCGGCATGGAGCTGCATCAGCCGCGCGGCGCCGAGCGGGCCGACCGCGCGCTCCAGCGGGCGGCTGCTCGCCTCGACGACGGTGACCTCGATGCCGCGGGCGCGGGCGCTCGAGGCGATCTCGGAGCCGATGAACCCGGCTCCGACGATCACCACGTGGCGCGCGCGGGCCAGCGAGTCCCTGACGGCCAGTGCGTCGTCGTAGCGACGGAGCACGTGCACGTCGGGCAGCCCTGTCAGCCCCGGCAGGGTCGTCGCCGTGCTGCCGGTGGCGATCACGAGCGCGTCGTAGCCGAGCTCTCCGGCGCTGGTGGCCACCGTGCGCCGCTCGGTGTCGAGGCCGTGGGCCCGCACCCCGGAGAGGTGGTGCACCCGCAGCTCCTCGAGCACCTCGTTCGAGCGCAGCACCGGCACGCCGGGCTCCTCCTCGCTGGAGAGAACCGCCTTCGACAGCGGCGGTCTGTCATACGGCGGGTGGCGCTCGTCGCCGACGATGGTGATCGGCCCGGACCAGCCGGCCTGACGCGCGCCCTCGACGGCGCGGAGCCCGGCCAGGCCGGCCCCGACGACCAGGAGATGACGGTCGTGGAGAGAGGACATGCTCACCCCCGGAGACGGAGCGCGGAGACCGGGCAGGAGTCGATGGCGGCCCGGACGTACCCGCGGTCGGCGTCGGGCACCTCGTCGGTGAGGACCTCGACAAGGCCGTCGTCGCCGATCTGGAAGTAGGTGTCGGCCTGGGTCTCGCACATGCCGATGCCCTCGCAGAGCGTCCTGTCCGCCTCGATGGTGCTCATCGCGCGACCTCCTTCAGGTCGAGGTCCGTCAGCGGGACGAAGTCGACCTTCTCGCGTACGCCGCAGTCCGGGCAGCACCAGTCGTCGGGGATGTCTCGCCAGGCGGTGCCGGCCGCGAAGCCCTCGAGCTCGTTGCCCACCGCGACCTCGTAGACGTAGCCGCAGCCCGGGCACCGGCCGGCGGCGACCTCGTCGTGGAAGGTCTGCCGGGTGACGTCGTCGACGCCCTCGTGCGTCGGCTCGGCGGCCGGGGGCGGGAACGTGGCGAGCAGCTTGTCGAGCCGTCCGGGACGTACGTTGGCCAGCCGTACGTCGCCGTCGAAGTGCGCGACCACGCGCTTGTCCATCACCCGGCGCCACAGCGGCGGGACCAGGGCCAGCACGATCATGCCGGCATAGCCGGTCGGCAGTGCCGGGGACTCCCGGTAGTCACGCAGGGTCTGGTAGCGCCGGGTCGGGTTGGCATGGTGGTCGCTGTGCCGCTGCAGGTGGTAGAGGAGCACGTTGGTGGCGATGTTGTTCGAGTTCCACGAGTGCATCGGCAGCACCCGCTCGTAGCGCCCCGACGTGGTCTTCTGCCGCAGCATCCCGTAGTGCTCCAGGTAGTTGACGACCTCCAGCAGGGAGAACCCGATGACGGCCTGGAGGACGAGGTAGGGCAGGATCCCGACGCCCAGCCAGAGCGTCATGGCGATCCACAGGGCCACGCTCATCAGCCAGGCGTTGAGCACGTCGTTGCCGAGGTGGAACGGGTGGGTGCCCTTGCGCCGGTAGCGCTTGGCCTCCAGGCCCCAGGCACTCTTGAGCGAGCCGAAGACCGTGCGGAACCAGAAGCCGTAGAGGGTCTCGCCCATCCGGGAGGAGGCCGGGTCCTCAGGCGTCGCGACGCGGACGTGGTGGCCGCGGTTGTGCTCGATGTAGAAGTGACCGTAGAAGCTCTGCGCGAGCGCGATCTTGGACAGCCAGCGCTCGTGGCTCTCCTTCTTGTGGCCGAGCTCGTGGGCGGTGTTGATGCCGATGCCGCCGATGAACCCGATGGTGAGGGCCAGGCCGATCTTGTGCGCCAACGGCCAGTCCTGGGTCGCGATCAGGTACATCGCGAAGGCGAACCCGGCGTACTGGATCGGCAGGAACGCGAAGGTGATGTAGCGGTAGTACCTGTCCTCCTCGAGCTCCTCGATGACGTCGTCGGGCGGGTTGGAGCGGTCCAGGCCAGCCGCGAAGTCGATGGCCGGGACGAGTCCCAGGACCACGATCGGACCCGTCCACAGGAACACGCCCCACCCCGTCAGGGCGTAGCCGCCCACGGCGATGAAGGCGAAGGACGGGACCACGAGACCGAGGAGCCACAGGTAGCGCTTCCGGTCCCGCCACCTCTCGGTGGAGCCCCTGTCGACGGTGCCGCTGGCGTCGAGTGTCATCTGCTGCCTCCTGTGAGGTCGGTTACGTCTCCTGTCAGAATGGACGTAGGCAACAGGGAAGTCTCTGGGCGATCAGGCCGAATCGGTCACGGATTACTGTGCTTTTTCACAGTCATGGCCGCAGGAAGGCGTCGTGGTAGTCGAGCGCCAGCAGCAGGTCACCGGCCCGCTCGCGCAGCGGGTGGCCCAGGAGGCCCTCGGCCTGGGCGAGGCGGTAACGGATGGTGTTCTTGTGGATGCCGAGCCGTTCGGCGAGCCGGTCCGCGGTCTCGGCGGAGGTGAGCACCTCCCGCACGGTCTCGCGCAGCCGGTCGTGATGGGCGTCGCCCAGGCCGCGCAGCGTCGTCCGGGTGAACCGCTCGGCGGCCGCGGGGTCGTGCGCGATGAGCACCAGCGCGGCCACGTCGCCGTAGGAAGTCACCGCCTCCTGGCGCCCTCGCGCCAGCGCGACCCGCTGGGCCGCCCGGGCGTCCCGGTGCGCGGCGACGAAGCCGTCCAGACCGCCTGCACCGACACCGACGGTCACCCGGACGGCGGCGGGATCGATGCCCGTCCCGTCGATGGTCTCGGGCCGTTCACCCATGGCGAGCCAGGCCCACACCTCCCGGCCGCCGGGGCGCACCAGCACGGACCGGGGGTGGCCCGCGCCGCGGGCGACAGCGCCGAGTGCCGGCTCGAGCTGCTCGATGGCATCGGCGGTGAGCGCGTGCGCGACCAGCGCGACGTGACCGGGGACCTGGACCGGATGGCCGTCGAGGGCGGCGGACAGCTCGGCGGGTGAGACGCTGCGGTCGCCCAGCGCCTGCGAGACCACCTCGAAGCGGCGGGCGTCCCCACGCTGCCGGATCCGGTCAGTCTCGGTCTGGTGCAGCAGCACCGACTGCTCGACCGAGGAGCCGAACCACGCGGTCGCCTTCGTCCAGAACCAGACCAGCAGGCCCGCGCGGTCGAGGTCGCTCGGCGCCTCCTCGACGACCTGCACCGCGAAGTCCCAGCTCGCCTCCTGCGCCCGCTGGTAGATCTTGAGCAGCAGCGGGAGACCGAGATGGCGGCGGGCGATCTCGAGCGCCACGGTGCGCGCGGTCGGCACCAGCTCGAACGGCTCGTTCGACCGGGTGAGGCCGTCCAGGAAGGCGTACCAGTGCTCTTCGACGGCCGCCAGGAGCAGCGGCCGGAGATCGGCCAGGTCGACCTCGCCGTCGGCCAGGATCGCGTCGGCCGTCGAGGCTGCCCAGCGGGCCACCTCCTCCGGGCGACGTTGTTCGGCGGCGAACGCCGTCACCCAGGCATCGAGCTCGGTCATCGCGTCCACCTCTCTCGACGTGCCGGCGGTGGCAGTTTACAAAGCCGCAGGGATCTCCATCCGGAGGAGCGCACCGGGCCAGGGCTCGGGCTGACCGGTGTCGACCGTGAAGTGCCTCACGAGGACGAACCCGAATCCTTCGTACGTCCGGACGAGCGCCTGGTCGTCGCCGGCGTAGCAGTCGAGCCTCATCTGCGTCGCACCTCGTTGCCGCGCGATCTCGACAGCGTCGTCGACCAGCATCCGGCCGACGCCGGAACCGCTTCGGGCCCGGTCGGTGACGAGCAGCTGCAGGTAGAGCTCGGGGATCGGTGCGGGCTCGACGTACGGAAGTGGTTCCTCGGCCAGGACGCACACCCCGACGACCTGGCCGTCGGCCTCGGCGATCCGCGCGGTGCGCTCGGTGAGCATCGTCCGGATCTGCTCGACCCTGGCCTCGATGGTGGAGAACGGCTCCGCGCCCCACTGCCCGGTGCGGCCCTGTGAGGCGAGCCAGGCGACAGCGGCGTCGAGGAGGTTCAGGGCGTCGGGGAGGTCGGCGACCGACCCGGGTCTGACATGCATGGACGGAACGTTGGCAGGGCCGGGTGCGCCTGTCGAACACTTTCCGCCGCGGGGGCGTCTCGAACAAATGGATCGCGCGCGGGCACTCGGCCCGCTAACGTTCACGGCGATGGGAACTCTGAAGTAATCGATCGGGACGCTGCGTCGAGGTTTCTCCGCAGCGGGTCCTGAGCGACCGCGTCGTCCGATCGGCGCGCTCGAGGTCCGTGTCCGATTCCGCATCCGCCGGATGCGTATCGCCGTGGTGGTGCTCCGCCGCGGAGAGGAGTCCTCATGTTCCCGTCTGCTTCATTCCGTTCCACCTCCGAGCGCAGCCACCGCGTCTGCGAGCTGCGCTCGGCGACGGTCCGCTTCGCCGAGCGGATCGTTCTCGACCGTGTCGACCTCGTGGTCGGCCCGACCGACCGTCTCGTCGTGATCGGCGACAACGGCGCCGGGAAGTCGACGCTGCTCGACGTGCTCGCCGGTGTCGTCACACCGGTCGCCGGAGAGACTCGCGTCGTCGTCCCCGGCGGCATCGCGCACGCCTCCCAGGAGCCCCGGTTCCCGGCCGGAGCGACGGTGCAGGACTCCGTCGACCTCCTGCTCGCGGACCTGCGCGCGCTCGAGTCACGGATGAGGTCCTGCTCCGATCGTCTCTCGGTCGCCGACGATGGCGAGCAGCCTGCGCTGCTCGAGGAGCTCGGCGACCTCGTCGATGCCTACGAGGCGCGCGACGGTTACGGCGTCGACCGTCGCGTCGACGCCGCCCTCGACCAGCTCGGCTTGGGCGGCCTCGACCGCGGACGTTCGGTCGAGGAACTCTCCGGAGGAGAGCGAGCTCGTCTCGCCCTCGCCGTCGCGCTCTTGTCCAACGCCGAGCTGCTGCTGCTCGACGAGCCGACGAACGACCTCGACGGCTCCGCACTGACATGGCTCGAGGAGCGCCTGGCCGCCCACCAAGGTGCGATGGTGGTGGTCACGCACGATCGCGCCTTCCTCGAGCGGTTCGCGGTCGACGTCGTCCAGGTATGCGACGGGGGGCTGCGCCGCTACGGCAACGGCTACACCGGCTTCCTGGCAGCGCGCGCGACCGAGCGACGGCGCCAGGCCGAACGGCACGAGGCGTGGACGACCGAGCTCGACCGCAACGAGGCGCTCGTCGCGGCCAACGCGTTCCGGCTCGACTCGATCCCACGCAAGCTCGAGCTCGATGGGTTCGGGCACGGCGCCTTTCGGGCGCGCAGCCGCGACCACGGGGCGATGGGGCGGATCCGGATGGCGAAGGAGCGCGTGGCCAGGCTGCGGGCCGAGCCGGTCGCCCCGCCACCCGAGCCGCTCCGGTTCGACGCCGGGCTCCAGGGCGAAGCGGCACCGGGTGGCGAGCCCTACCTCGCCCTTCGCGACGTACGCCAGCAGGCGGGCGCCCGGCTGAGGATGGCCGAGTGGGAGCTGCGTGCCGGGGACCGCTGGCTGGTCACCGGACGCAACGGCGCTGGCAAGACGACGCTGCTGCGGCTGCTGGCCGGGGAGATCGCCCCGGCCGCGGGTGTCGTCGATCGGGCGCCGGGGGTGCGGGTCTCGTGGCTTCAGCAGGATGTCACGGCGCCACCTGCGGGGACGGTCGTTTCCGTCTTCGCCGGCACCCTCGGAATCCATCGCGACGACGCCGTCGAGCGGCTGCGCCGGTTCGGGCTGCTTCGCGCCGAGGACCTGGGTCGTCAGGTGCGGGCCCTCTCGGTCGGGCAGCGCCGCCGCCTCGACCTGGCGATCGCGCTGGCGGATCCCGGTGACGTACTGCTGCTGGACGAGCCGACCAATCATCTCGACCCCGAGCTCGTCGAACAGCTCGAGGATGCGCTCGACGCCCATCCCGGCACGGTCGTGACGGTCACGCACGACCGTCACTGGATCCGCCGTGCCTCCGCGTCGCGGCGAGTGCGCGTGGGCGGAGGCCCGGCGGAGGTGGTCGA
>NZ_JBHVGB010000179.1:0-12348 GCF_042801335.1 Nocardioides sp. NPDC057577
CCACACCCGGGCCGCCGCCCCGATAGCCAGCCAAATCTTTCTCGACGGGCGCCGGTGTCAAGGACCGCGATAGCGGCCGGCGAAGCCGGCGGCCGCAGGCCGTCCTTTACTCCGGGGCCCGTCGAGAAGACCCTCCAAGCAAGGGTCG
Organism: Nocardioides sp. NPDC057577; assembly: GCF_042801335.1. Classification (NCBI taxonomy): domain Bacteria; kingdom Bacillati; phylum Actinomycetota; class Actinomycetes; order Propionibacteriales; family Nocardioidaceae; genus Nocardioides; species Nocardioides sp. NPDC057577. The sequence continues at coordinate 149 of NZ_JBHVGB010000179.1, forward strand.
GCGGCCCAGACCAGCCCTCAGGTGAGACGTTCCGGCAGGGAGGTCTCGACAAGCTCGACCACCAAGCATCAGGAGATCCGCCCCCGCCACCGATCACCAGCCACAAGCTCCACATTGATCCCAGCAGCCCGCACGAAAGCGACGAGCTCGTCGTCGAACATCTCCCCCGGCTGAGGCGGACTGAGCGTGTGAGCCCCAGCGACCCCGAGCTCGACGAGAGTCGACTCGAGATCAGGAGCCATGAAGGCCAGGTGATGGAGCCCGTACGCATGCGGCCCCGGAGTCACCGGAGTGATCAGCTTGAGCGGGAGAGAGCCGGCCTTCTCCAGGAAGACCCCGCGGACGCCGTGGCGGGTGCTGACGACGGGGTCGGTGACACGGCGGTAGCCGAAGAGCCGCTCGAAGGCCTCGGCGGTCCGGAGCAGGTCGCGGACCTGGATGCCGATGTGGTCGAGCCGAAGGTCAGGCATCGTCACCTCGCCTCGCGGCGCCTTCGGCGACCGCGGTGGCGATGGCCATCCAAGGCCCGGGAACGGTGGTGACGCGCACCACCGTGACTCCGGCCAGCGCCGCGAGGTCGGCCGCGGGTCCTTCGAGGCTGACCGAAAGAGACCCGGGTGCTTCCTCGAGCACGGTGATCCCGCGCCATGGCAGCGGCCCGGACCACTCGCCGGGACCGAGCGCCTTCCAGACAGCCTCCTTGGCGGCGTACCTCATCGCGAAGGCCGTGGCGGGGGCGGCCGCGGCCATGCACTGGTCGATCTCGGCGTCGGTGAACCATCGCACCGCGCCTCCGGATCCACGCGTCCCCAGGAGCCTCGCGAAGCGCCTGATGTCGGCGATGTCGATCCCGACCCCCTGCAGGCTCATCACGGACCCGTCGCTCTTCGTCAGCATCTCAGGCGACCGGACTGTAGGTCGCGACCGTCTTCAGCAGCTCGGCGGCGACCGCCTCCGAGCCGGCCTCGTTGAGGTGACCGCGGTCGAGGGTCAGGCTCTGATTGAGCACGTGGTAGGTGTGGCCGTCCTGGCTGCGCTCATCCGTACCGGCGGACTCGACCGCGGCGATGTCCACGAGACGTCCGGAGGCTGCGTACTTCTCCCTGACCATCGTGTTGTAGCGCTCGCGGGCGACGTTGTCGGCCGGCCCCATCCGGTCGTCACCACCCAGGAGCGCCCGCACCTTGGACTTCCACCCGCGGTCCGCGGTCAGCGGCACGGTCGTGTAGAGGAAACGTACGTCGGGATGCGCCGCCTCCAGGTCGGCCATCATCGAGGTGTAGGCGTCGAAGACGGCTTGCACGTCGGTGGAAGCGGTGATGTCGACATAACAGAGCTTCATCAGCGCCACGTCGACCCCTTCGGCCACGGGGGTGTCCAGCATCTCCGCGAACGCAGCGAACTTGCTGAGCGGCTCCCCGTTGACCCCGAGACAGGCATGCATGAGCGTCCCGTCCGGGGCGTCCTCGCCGGAAGAGACGTCTGCGATGACCGGTGCGGCCACCGAGGCACCGGCGTACACCCTGGCGACCCCGTCGAGGATGTCGGCGCCCACCGACTGGTGCCCGAAGAGCACCTTGGTCTCGCCCACCGCCCGCAGCTCGTCGTCGGTGGGCCACGCGATCGCGATCGACTCGTTCATCATTGGACTCAGCTCACTTTGACGCCACCGCCACTGTCGTCATCGATACCGGCGCCGGCGATGCAGTCCCCTGCACCGGACAGTCCCTCGGCCAACCTCAGGCACATGGCGCGTACGTCCTGCTTGATCACCTTGCCGCTCGCGTTGAACGGCAGCGCGTCGACGATGCGGACCACCTCGGGAACCATGTGCTTCGAGAGCTGCTCGCGACAGTGCGCGATCACGTCGGCGACCCGCAGTCCGGACCCGCGCCGACGCACCACCACCAGCTCGAGCCGCTCGCCTGCGGCGTCATCCGGCAGCCCGACCGCAGCCGCCGCGACGATGTCGGGCAGGTCGAGCGCCACGGACTCGATGTCCTGGCTCGCGATCCGGTGCTCCCGCGACTTGATGAAGTCCTCGACCCGGTCGACCACGTAGATGTAGCCGTCCTCGTCGACCTTCGCCAGATCTCCCGTACGCAGCATCCCGCCCGGCATCTTGCGCGCCGTCGCCTCGGGGTCGTCGAGGTAGCCGGGCGAGATGTTCGCGCCGCTGGCCCAGATCTCGCCGACCTCGCCCGGGGCGACGTGCACCCCGTCGCGGTCGAGGACCCGCAGGTCCACGCCCGGGAGGCCCCGGCCGATCGACCCGGGCCGCCGGGAGAGCTCCTCCGGCGGAAGATAGGAGAGCCGAGCGGTGGCCTCGGTCGCGCCGTACATCACGAAGACCCGCGCCTGCGGCTGCGCGCGCGCCATCTGCTCCACCAGCGCCGGGGCCAGCCGGCCACCGGCCTGCTGGATCGTCCGCAGCGTCGGTACGGCCGTGCTGCCGAAGGTGCTGTTGCGCAGCAGCGTCCCGAAGGTCGACGGCACCCCGGCGAAGCCCGTGCAGCGAGCGGAGGTCATCCGGTCCACCACCGCCTGCGGGAAGACGAACGTCGGCTGGATGACCAGCGCGGCACCGGCGCGCAGATGGGTGTGCAGGAGCGAGAGCCCGAAGACGTAGGTGAACGGCAGCACGACCAGCATCCGATCCTCGGACGTGATGTCGAGGTAGCCGAGGATCGAGGTCGTGTTCGCCTGGATGTTGCGGTGGGTGATCCGCACCGCGCGCGGGTCGCCGGTGGTGCCGGAGGTGAACATGTAGAGGGCATCCTGGTCCGGGTCGACCTCGACCGCGCCGGACTGCTCGACCGACGTCGATCGCTGCTTCGGGACCAGCCGCTCCTTCCGCTCCACCACGACCGGGAGGCTCCGGGGCAGGCTCATCCTCAGCGCCCCGGCCTGGGCGCGCCCCACCAGCAGCGCGTCGACGCCGACCCAGCGCACCCGGGCCACCACCTCCTCGGTCGGCAGCGTGACGGCCAACGGCACCACGACCAGCCCCATCCGGAGCGCGGCGAGATAGGCCGAGGCCCAGAAGAGCCCGTTGGGCGCCAGGATCCCGACCGGCGTACCCGGGGTCAGTCCGAGCTGGGAGAGCCGTCCCATGAGCACGGACACGCTGGCTCGCAGCTCTTGAAAGGTGTACTCGCGACCGGCTTCGGCGAGCGCGATCGATTCCTCGGGCGCGTGCTCGAGAAGAAAGTCGGCAGTGTTCAACGTGGCCCGTCCCCCGGGATGCTTCGGCCGGGACCGTTCCCGGCTACGGCAACGTCGCACGCCTCACCTCGACCGGCGGGTGGCCGCTCGGCAGGCTGCCTGAAATTGAGTACGCGACCCACCCATCGGTCCGAACTCGACTCCGCTACGCGTCGACTGGTCTCGTGAACCTCAAGCGCCTCCTCATGCTCGTGCTGCTCGGCGTGCTCGTCGGCGTCGCGATCTTCTGGATGCCAGGACGCTTCGACGACTCCTCCTCCGGCACCGACGGCAACGGCTCGACCTCGTCGTCCCGGTCCGGCTCGCCGGGAGCCGACCCGAGCTCCGACTCGAGCGCCGGGACGACCTCCGGCCGGAAGTCGCAGTCGGACCCCGAACCCGCGACCGAGGGGCTGCCGGAGGCGGCCTCGACACCGAGCGAGTCGGGTGAATCGGGCCTGCCCGGGCTCACCGAGAAGCCACGAACGAAGACGGCGGCGCTGATCTCGGAGCCGCTGCCCAAGCAGGCGGTCCGCAAGAGCGCCCTGGTGGCCGGCTACCCGACGGCACTCGCACCGCCGTCACGGACCACGGTCGGCGTCTCCAGCGTCTCGCCCACCAAGGGCGCGCTCCAGGTGGCGCTGACCGCGACCTGCCGGCGACCCTGCGACGTACTGCGTCACTACCGGACCCGGCTTGCGCAGCACGGCTTCAAGGAGATCGCAGCGACGTCGGTCGAGAACACGCCCGCGATATCGCTGAAGCGCGGCGACGAGACCGTGAGCGTCACGATCACCCACACCGGGCGCCGCAACGTCGACTTCAGCCTCTACTCCGTCCTCCATACGAAGTCCTGAGCCGGTGTATCTGTCTCTCAGCGACCGTCCCACCACGAGTGCCGAGCCGCGGCAGGCCGGCGGGCGGGTCTCCCGGACCGTTGTCACCCTCGGCATCGTCAGCCTGCTGACCGACATCTCCTCGGAGTCGGTCTCGGCGATCCTGCCGCTCTACCTGACCGCTGTCGTCGGGCTCTCGCCGGTGGCGTACGGGCTCATCGACGGGCTCTATCAGGGCGTCTCCTCGCTGGTGCGGATCGCGGCGGGGTGGGCGGCCGACCGCACCGACCGACCGCAGCCGGTGGCGCTGGCGGGCTACGCGATGAGCGCGGTCGCGCGGCTCGGGCTGATCTTCGCCGGCGGCTTCGGGACGATCTCGGCGGCGATCTCGCTGGACCGGGTCGGCAAGGGCGTACGCACCGCGCCGCGCGACGCGATGATCGCCGCCTCCAGCGACCCGGCTCACCTCGGCCGCAGCTTCGGCGTCCACCGGGCGCTGGACACGATCGGGGCCACGCTCGGGCCACTGCTGGCGTTCGTGATCCTGTGGCGGATCGCCGACGGCTACGACACCGTGCTGGTCGTCTCGCTCGGCTTCGCGGTGCTCGGAGTGGCGACGATGGCGTGCTTCGTGCCGTTCCGCACCGGCGCCGTCCGCCGGACCGCTCCTCGCCGCGGCGAGCTGCGCCCCAAGGTGCGCTGGCGCACGGTGCTCACGCCGGGGCTCGCGCGGGTGACCGGTGTGTCCGGCGTGCTCGCCCTGCTCACTGTCGGTGACGGGTTCGTCTACCTGGCGCTGCTGGAGACCGGCGGCTTCGCGGCCCAGTGGTTCCCGGTCCTCTACGTCGGGACCAACCTCGCCTACCTCGCCCTGGCCGTCCCGATGGGCAGGCTCGCGGACCGGGTCGGGCGCGTCAGGGTCCTCGTGCTCGGCCACCTTCCGCTCGCGGCCGCCTACCTCTGCGCCGCGACCGGGTCCGGCGCGCTCTGGACGACGTGCGCCGCGGTGCTCCTCCTCGGCGTCTTCTACGCCGCGACCGACGGCACCCTCGCCGCGGTCGCCGGGCAGCTGGTCCCGGAGACCGTACGCGCCAGCGGCATCGCCACCGCCCAGACCGCGGTCGCGCTGGCCCGGCTCGTCGCGGCGACCGGCTTCGGCCTGCTCTGGTACGCCGTCGGCCCCCGGGTCGCGATGCTCGCGGTCTGCGCGGTGCTGCTCGTCGCGATCCCGGCCGGGCTCGCCGTGATGCGCAGGGCGGTGCGATGACTAGTTTCTGGGTCGAGCGGCGCACCGCGATCTTCGGGGCGATCGTCGTGCTGGTCACGGCCGGCGTGACGGCGTACGCCCTCTCCGCGATCGCGGAGAACGACCGGCGTACGTCCCAGGCGACCGAGGCGACGACCACCTCCCTCGCGCAGATCGAGAAGGGGCCGAGGATCCTCTTCCGGCACACCGGCCGCGACGCCGACTACGGCCACGTCGGCGCCGTGGCGCTGGCCGACCCCGGCGGCGCCCGCGCGCTCACCGACCTGAGCTGCGACCGGGTCTACGCGCAGGCGCGGTCGGTCTCCTGCCTGGCGACCGAGCGGGGCGTGGTGAGCCGCTACCGGGCGACCGACCTGGCGACCTCGACCGCGGGGAAGGCGTGGCGCGAGGTCGACGGGACGGACCTGCCCGGGCTGCCCAGCCGCACCCGGATCTCGCCGGACGGGCAACTGGTCTCCTCGACGGTGTTCGTCAACGGCGACTCCTACATGGTCAGCGGATTCTCGACGCGCACCCTCATCCGCCGGATCGGCGGAGCGAGCTACGGCGACCTGGAGAAGTTCAGCCTGGTCGTCGACGGCCGCAAGGTCTCCCCGGTCGACCGCAACATCTGGGGCATCACCTTCGCCGACGACGACCGCACCTTCTACGCGACCGTCGCCACGGGCGGGCGGACCTACCTGGCCCGCGGCGACCTCACCGAACGCTCGCTGACGACCGTCGCCGACCACGTCGAGTGCCCGTCGCTCTCCCCCGACGGCACCCGGATCGCGTTCAAGGAGGCCGACAAGGACGGCACCCGGTGGACGCCCGCGGTCCTCGACCTCGCCACCGGGAAGCGGACCGTGCTCGCCGGTGAGACCCACAGCGTCGACGACCAGATCGAGTGGCTCGACGACGACACCGTCCTCTATGGCCTGGAGCGCGAGGGCGAGCCGGTCGACGACGTCTGGGCGCTCGACACCTCGGCCTCCGCGACCCCTCGTGTGCTCATTCCGGAGGCGGCCTCGCCCGCGGTTCTACGCTGAATCGGGTACTCCATCCCGGCTCTTCCCCACTCCCCGCCGCGTCCCGGTTTGCTGAAGGGATGACCGTTGAGGAGACTCACGCCGCCGCGCCCGGGATCGAGCCCAGGATCGAGCCCAGCGCGGACGTCGACGACCGTGCCGTGATCGGCGCCGGGACCCTCGTCTGGCACCTGGCCCAGGTCCGCGAGCACGCCCGGATCGGCAGCGAGTGCATCATCGGCCGTGGGGCCTACGTCGGCCCCGGGGTCGTGATGGGCGATCGCTGCAAGATCCAGAACCATGCCCTGGTCTACGAGCCCGCCGTCCTGGAGGACGGCGCTTTCGTAGGACCGGCGGTGGTGTTCACCAACGACTACCTCCCCCGCGCCGTCAACCCGGACGGCACCCTCAAGGACGGCGAGGACTGGGAGGCGGTCGGTGTGACCGTACGCACCGGTGCCAGCATCGGCGCCCGAGCCGTCTGCATCGCGCCGGTCACCATCGGCGCCTGGGCGATGGTCGCGGCGGGGGCCGTGGTCACCCGCGACGTACCCGACCACGCGCTGGTCGTCGGAGTCCCGGCGCAGCGGATGGGGTGGGTCGGGCACGCGGGCGCGCCGCTGGTCGCCCAGGGAGATGCCTGGCGCTGCCCGAAGACCGGCACCCTCTACGGCCTGCGCGGCACGAACGAGGACGACGGCCTGATCGCGCTCTGACGATCCGGTCCGCCGATCCGCTCGACCGAAGGTCAGGCGGCCCGCCACTCGGCCTTGTGGGCGATGCTGACCGCCGCGATCTGCGAGGAGACGCCGAGCTTGGCGAGGATCGACTTCACCTGGGTGCGCACCGTCGCCTCGGAGACGACACGGAGCTTGGCGATCTCGCCGACCGTGAAGCCGTCCATCAGGTGCTCGAGAACCTGCGACTCCCGCGGGGAGAGCTGGGCGAGCCGGCGGCGGATCTCGAAGACACCCTGCTCCTGTCCCACCCACGCCCGGATCAGGCGCTCACGCTCGTCGACGTCGAGCACGCTGAGCCCGTAGTTGAGCCTGCGTACGGTGCCCAGGATCTCGCCCAGCGGCACCGACTTGGACAGAACCGCTCGGGCCCCGACGTGCAGGGCGTGTCCCCAGCGGGTCTGGTCGGTCGAGCCCGTCACCACGACGACGTCGGCCCCCGCCCGGGCAAGCGGGGCGATGAGGCGTATGCCCGAACCGTGCTGGCCGAGGTCGAGGTCGAGCAGGACGATGCGTGGCTGGGACCGCATGATCAGCGAGGTGAGCTTGGCCTCCGAGGGCGGCTCCTCGGGCAGGTCGATGCGGCGGGCGTCGTAGCCCTCGAAGGTGAGGGCGAGCTCGAGCGACTCGGCGAACAGGGTGTGGTCCTCGACGATGACGACCTTCACCCGCTTACGCGGCGACGCCACGGCGACCTCCCCGGGCCGGGGTGTCGTGCTGATCGGCTTCTTCGACCGCGCAGCCGAGCATCGGGATGCCGAGGACGAAGGTGGTGCGCTCGTTCGCGTCGAGCAGCTCGAGGTAGCCACCCTGGCGTTCCATCAGGTCCCGCGCGGCATGGAGGCCGATGCCCTGACCGGAGGAACCTGGACGGCTGACGCCCCAGGCGAAGATCCGCCTGCGGAGCTCTGGCGCGACCCCAGGGCCCTCGTCCGTCACGGCGATCTCGACCGAGGTGTCCCCCGGCCCGGCCGCGCGCACCTCGATCCGAACCGGCCCGCTCCCGTGGACCGCGGCGTTGTCGAGGAGCACGTTGAGCGCCTCGGTCAGCTGGTCGGAGTCGCCCAGCGCCAGCATCCGGCTGGGCCGCCATCCGACCTCGGTGCCCTTCGCCTCGTGCGCGAGGACCATGGAGCCGACGACGGCATCGAGATCGATCACCTCAGCGACCTCGGGCCGCATCTCTCCGGCCCGCGGGCCCGGCACCTGCGGCCTCGCGGCGTCCTGCTGTCGCTGGACCATCCGCTCGAGCCGCTGCAGCTCGCTCTCGACCATCGCAGCCATCGCGGACCGCCGCTCCTCGCCGATCGCGACGGGCGAGTTCAGCAGCGTCGTCGCCGCCCGGATCCCGGCCAGCGTCGAGGCAGCCTCGTGCAGTCGGGCACGTTCGTCCGCACCGACTCTTGACATGGACACAGCTCTCCCCTGGTCATCCTCAAACCGCGCCCTCCCCATGACGCATTCAGCTGCATGAAACATGCACGGACCCCGAGGTCCGACACGAACAGCGCTCTACAGCAAAGGGAGCCTACTGAACACGGCGGCCCGTCCCATTGCCTACCTATTTTTGGTTACCTGCCGTTACCGAGTGGTGCCTGAAATTGAGGAATGGCGAGCATCTGGGCCCCAGAAACTGGACGTGCCGGGTCACATACTCGGGTGGCCATCCTCGATCACCCGCCCGTGCCGCCGCAGTCGGACCCTGCGGGCGAGAGCACCGCGCGCGGATGGCGTCGCGCCCGTAAGCCCCTGATCGGGCTGCTGATCTGCCTGCTCCTGCTCTGCGCCGCGGCCCTCACCGGGATCCTGTGGCTCCAGGCGAAGGTGGAGGGAAACCTCCAACGGCTGCCGGACACCTTTTCCGGGCTCACCGACCGGCCGGCCAAGCCCACCTCCGGGTCGGCCGCCGACGCGGTGAACATCCTCGTCCTCGGCACCGACACCCGCTCCGACGCACCGACCACCGGCGCCGAGGCTCCTGGCTGGGAGCCGGGTCAGGCACGGTCGGACACGATGCTGCTCGTCCATCTCGACGGCGACCGCCGCTCCGCCTCGGTGGTCTCGATCCCCCGTGACTCCTGGGTCGACATCCCCGGCCACGGCAAGGGCAAGGTCAACTGGGCCTACTCCTTCGGCGGCCCCAGCCTCACGGTCGAGACCGTCGAGACGATGACCGACGTACGCATCGACCACCTCGCCGTCATCGACTGGGACGGCTTCAAGGCCCTCACCGACGCCATCGGTGGCATCGACATCTACATCCCGGAGACCGTCGAGGACCCCGCCCACGGAATCCGCTGGGAGGCCGGCCGCCACCATCTCGACGGCGATCAGGCTCTCCTCTACGTACGCCAGCGCTACGGCCTCCGAGACGGCGATCTCGACCGTGTCGCCCGTCAGCAGGCCTTCCTCCGCACGCTCCTCCAGCAGACGCTCCACCAGGAGCTGCGCAAGCACCCCGAGCAGGTCCTCGACCTCCTCACCCTCTTCTCGAAGCACGCCTCCGTCGACGACGACTGGTCCACGACCCAGATGGCCAAGCTCGCCGCCTCCCTCCGCAACCTGCGCTCCGGCGACATCAGCTATCTCACCGTCCCCACCGACGGCACCGGCATGGTCGGAGACCAGTCAGTCGTACGCCTGGACCCCTCCCGCGACCGCGACCTGTGGCGCGCGGTCCGCGAGGACCGGATGGGCGAGTGGACGGAGGACAACCAGGATCTGCTGACCCCTGACGTGGTCCGCTGATTCTCGTGGTTGGTGACCGTTGACGCTTCCTGGAGCGTTCTCGACGGTTCTCGGAGTCGGGCGAGAGTCTTGGCTGGCTGGTTTCGGGGCAGAGTCGGTAAGTCGGGTTGGCCAGAGGCGGGTCTTCGGGGTTGGGGTGTCTCGTTGGGCTGGTGGCCGCCGACCCGTTACGGAGGGTGTTCTCGACGGTTCCCGGAGTCAAGGACGGCCTGCGGCCGCCGGCTTCGCCGGCCGCTTCGCGGTCCTGGACACCGGGACCCGTCGAGAATTTTGGCTGGTTATCGGGTCGGCGGCGGGGTTTGGCGCAGAGTCCCTTGGGTTGGGCACGGGCTTGGGATGCCGGGGTCGATGGGTCCTGGCGGCTAGAGGTGTGTGCGGTGCTTTTACAAGACGATGACACCTTGTGAAGGCTTCACAAGCAGGGCCGTCGGGAAGGGGCGCGACGACCCCGTCACGGGAGCCGACGCTGCCTCCACCCCCTGCTGCCCACGCGGCCCCAAACAGGCCGCCGGCGCATGCCGGGGCAGGATCATCAACCGTCGAGGCAGACCGACAGGGATCATCCGCATGGGCAGGCAGGACCCGGTCAGTTGGCGCAGGATCGCGGGCAGGACCAACAGTCGGCAGCGGCACGCCGCGCACCGGCACCGCGGCACCGGCACGCGGCACCGGCACCAGCACCCGGCACCCAGCACCCAGCACCAGCACCCAGCACGAGCCCGATCAGCGCCGCCCGCAATACCTACAAGCCACGGGTCGGCCACCCAGCTGAACGGCACAACCCGACGGGGCACGGGGATACAGCCCAGCGATCGTCGCGTGACGGGCTCGGAGGCATGCAGGCGCGACAGCACCACCCGCTCGGATCAGCCGGTCAACGTGCGTCGGGTGAACCGGATCCGACCGTCCGGCAGCCGCTCATAGGTGTAGTCGGCGGCGTGGATCCGGTGATGATCACTCGGACACAACAACACCATGTTGGCCAGGTTGGTTCGGCCGCCTTCAGACCACGGTTTCAGATGATGAGCCTCGGTCCACGCCGCCGGGGCGTCACAGTCCTCGGCTTGGCAACGCTTGTCGCGTAACCGCAATGCTCGGTGTTGGATCGGATGCGCCAACCGGGCCGTCCTGCCCAGGTCGAGGATCTCGGAGTCGGTGCCCAACACCACCGGCACCAGGTCAGCGTTGCACGCCATCCGACGGGCTTCGGCGGCGGTGATCTTCTCGCCGTCGAACCCGAGGGCCGCGGTGGCGAGGTCCTTACGAAGGTCCTCCACGCTCATCGTGACGAACACCGTGGTCCCGTGCCCGCCATGACGGGGGAGCAGGTCGACGTCGTAGGTCTCGATCACGCGGGCGAACGCCTGACCCAGCAGTCGATCATAAGGGGCTTTGCGGCCCTTGTTCTCCGCGGACAGCTTCCGGGGCTGAGCCAACGAGTCGAGGATGGTGCGCAGCCTCATCCCGACGGCGCGGGAGACCCTCGCGTGAAGGTCGATGGTGCCGTCGCCGTTGTCGCGGGCGGTGTAGAAGGTGCGCCGGGCGGCGTGCTCTTCCTCCCTCTGCAGGGCTTTGGCTTCGGCGGCTTCGAACCGGGCGGGGTCGATCTCGGCCAGGATGCGGCGGCCGGCGTTCTTGAGCTCGTTGGCGGTCATCCAGGCGGCGTAGTCGACCAGCATCTTCTCGGCCGACACCAGGTGTTCACCACTGGCGGCGGGGTCGGCCTCGACGGCATCAAGCGCCTTCGTGATCACCCTGGCCTTGTCCTGGGACACCACCCCCTCCGCCAGGCCGGCAGCCACCAGGTCGTACTTCGCGACCCCAGCAGCGAGTTTGATCTGGGAACGGGCCACCCCTTTATCGACCAACAGCTCGGTCCGCAGCCACCCCGAGACATCCTTCGCACCGGTCTCCTCCGCGATATCGCCCGCAGCGGCGAGGACTCGCAACTTCAGTGCGGCCTGCATCGCTTGGAGTTTCTCCAGCCGTTCCAGCAGGTCCTTCTTCTGGCTCGTGCGCCAGTACGCAGGATCAGTGGACAACAACTCTTGAAGGGCGGTCTCGATGGCCTGCAGGGCAGCGTCGATCGCGTCACCGGGGTTGGTTCCCCAGTGGTCGATGTCGCGCCCGAGACTCATCGCCAGCCCTTCCTTCAGAGGTGTGTTGTGATGGGTCTGATTCTACGCCTCAACCGCTCTCTTTACTATCTATTTTCCCTGATCAACCGCCATTTTCGCGGTGAGCGAACGGCGTCGTCCCTGTGGATGGTAAGTGGCCCTACGGGCCACCTCCCACACCCCATCAACACCACCTGTCCCAGTAACGATTCCGCTGCGCCACACCCGGGCCGCCGCCCCGATAGCCAGCCAAGTTTTTCTCGACGGGCCCCGGTGTCCAGGAC
>NZ_JBHVGB010000180.1:0-11986 GCF_042801335.1 Nocardioides sp. NPDC057577
CACCCGGTGACTGCGAACTTCGACCTACTTCCGTGCGTCCAGGATCCAGTCGTGGCCGAGCCCGAGCAGGATGCGGTCGGACGTCATGAACTCGAGGCCCTCCGCTGAGGCCTGAGCAACCAGGATCCGGTCGAACGGGTCGTGCTTGTTCAACGCCTCGAACTTGGCCACGCGTGCCGCGTGCCGCTCCGTGAACGGAAGCGGGGTGATGCCCTGATCGCCGAAGAGTCGGACGAGATCTTCCGGCGCATCGAACTTGCCGAGCATCCGCTTCATCGTGATCTCGAAATGGGAGATCGGTGACGCGTAGACCGGACCCCCTTCGATGAGGTCCCGGGCCACGGGTCCCAACGTGTCGGGGAACGCCGTCATCCGAATCAGGACGTTGGTGTCGAGCAACATCAGTCGCGACTCGCCTGGATCTCGAGCTCCGGGTCGAACATGCCCCTGATCTCCTCGTCCATCTCTTCCCACTCGTCATCGCTCGGAAGCGAGAACATGCCGCGGAGGCCACCGAGTCGGACCGTGGATTGTGGAAGGGCAGTGATCTGGACGACGGGCTTCCCAGCGCGCGCGATGATCACTGTCTCGCCGTGCTCGGCCTGGTCGACCAAGCGAGACAGATGCGTCTTCGCCTCGTGAATGTTGACCTGCGTCGTCATGATGCCAGTCTAGCTTAGTCCGACTTAGTCCGACCATGGCTGAAATCGGTGGATCGGGATCCACCTGGTTGAGAAGATCCGGTGCATGATCGCACTGCTCGGCGACGACCGGGGACACCGCAGCCACCAGGAGCTCAACGCGCTTCGGCCGCAGCTGGCCGAGCTCGGGGCCGAGACGGAGTGGGTGCCGACCGACTCCGGTTTCGACGTCGGGGCGTACGACGGGGTCTGGCTCGTTCCCGGCTCTCCCTATGCCGATGACGCCGCGGTGATCGCGGCGCTCACGGTCGTGCGGGAGCGGGGGATCCCGTTCCTCGGGGTGTGCGGCGGGATGCAGTACGCGGTGCTGGAGTGGACCCGCAACGTACTCGGCTCGGCGGCGACCCACGCGGAGTCGGACGGCGCGGGAGACGACAACGCGGTTGCCGCGCTGGCATGTTCGCTCTACGGCGAGGAGCGGCTGGTCACTCCCGTCCCCGGCACCCGCTTTGCGGACTGGCAGCCGGAGCCGTTCGTCGGTATGCACTTCTGCAACTACGCGCCGAGCGCCGAAGCCGTGGCCGCGCTGGAGAAGATCGGTGTCGTCGTCGGCGCCACCGCGGACGACGCCGGCGCGGAGGTTCTGGAGTTCCCGGACCACCCGTTCTACGTCACCAGCATGTTCCAGCCCCACATCGGCGCCCTCGTCGGTGCTCCCGTCCACCCGCTGATCCGCGCCTTCGTGAGCGCGGTCGCGGTGCGAGGATGAGCGTCACGCTGCAGTTCCACCCCGACTGGCCGCACGCCGGTGAAGCGGGTCTGGCACTACCTGGCCAGGTTCGGGCGTCAACCGCCCCCGCCGTCTCCGCCACCTCCGCCGTCACCACCGAAGAAGCCTCCACCGTCGCCGCCCCCGTACCAGCCGCCTCGTGCGCGAGATGGCCGAAACATGCCGCGTACGGTGCTGGCGACCCAGTCGCCCCGAGTGACGTGATCCACGCGGTGCGTCATGTCTGTCGGGAACGCGACGGGGGAGTCGAAGAGCCGGTGGATCTGGCCGACGGCGGCGAGGTGGGCGATCAACGTGGCCGTCCGCCGGGTCGGGGCGACGCCGTTGAACAGGGCGGCGGCGAGGTGGCGGCGTACGTCCTGTCTGTAACTGAACTCGGCGGCGGGCCATGAGGTCCGGGTGATGAGGAAGCGCCTCTCCCGCTCCCGGCGCAGCAAGCCCTGGTCGGCGAGGCGGTTGACGAGCTGGCCGTGCATGTCGATTCCGCAGCTTCTGATCAGGGGCGCGGGGCGCGGATGACCGCCGGCGAGCATCAGGCTGCGCTGAAGGAGAGGATCCTGAGGTATCCGGACCCCGGTCGGATGCACCTCCAGCCTGTGTGTGACGGGGTCGGGGTGCAGTTGGACCGCGCCGGAGAGTGCGAGCTCGGACACCAGGCCGCCGCCGGCCAGGAGATCGAGCATTCGAGGGCTGAGGCCGCTGTCGGGTCTCCCGCTGACCCCATCGAGCGTCAGCAGCACGAGGTCCTCCGCGATCAGCATGACGTCGTCATTACGGTGCGGTGATGGCCGCGGCGTAGCGCTTCGCGAGGACGTCGAGGTGGTCGCGGAGCTCCGAGGGTGACTCGACGGTGAAGTCGAGGCCGAGCATGCCGATCCAGACGGCGACGACCTCGAGGCTGTCGCCGCCGGTGACCAGGACGCTGCGGTCGGGGGCGATCGGCTCGACGGTGCCGACGGTGGGGTTGATCCGGGCGATGACCTCGTCGGCGGGGGCGGCGATCATCAGGCGGGCGTGGACGGACCAGCCGGTGCGGGCGACCTCACGGACCAGGAACTCGGTGAGGTCGAAGCCCGGATCGACCGGACGGAAGGGGCGGCCGCCGGGGACCTTGAGGCGCAGCCAGTCGACACGCAGCGGTTGCCAGGAGTCCTCGCGTGGGTCGCGGGCGACGAGATACCAGCGGCGCTGCCAGGAGACCAGGCGGTAGGGCTCGATCTCGATGGGGTCGCCGCGGTAGTCGGCGCGTACGCCGGAGCCGTCCCGGATCGCGGTCGCCAGCGCCTGCAGGGTGCCGGCGTCGACATCCGGGTCGGGGACGTTGCTGTCGGTGTTGACCGGGCCGGTCTCCATCGCATCGACCACCGCGGCGAGCTTGCGACGCAGATGGTCGGGGAGCACCTGGTCGAGCTTGGTGAGGGCACGGGCGCTGGTCTCGGCCACACCGGCGATCCCGGTCGCGGCGCGCAGCCCCACGGCCACGGCGACGGCCTCCTCGTCATCGAGGAGCAGCGGCGGGAGATTGCCGCCGGCGCCGAGCCGGTAGCGCCCACCAGGGCCGCGCACCGACTCGACCGGATAGCCGAGCTCGCGGAGCTTGGTCATGTCGTTGCGCACGGTGCGCTCGGAGACGTCGAGCCGAGCGGCCAGATCGGCTCCTGTCCAGCCGGCCGAGGACTGCAGGAGGCCGAGCAGCGCCAGGAGTCGCGCGGAGGTTTCCAGCACGGGCTCAGACTGCGCCAAAACAACTTCGTCGGCCAGCGAAATTCCGGAATCAGGCTTGCCGGAACCGTTCATAACCTGGTCTCACAAGGTCGAAAACAACCAAGGAGATGTCATGAACACGCAGGTCAACAAGGGAATCAACACCGAGATCAGCACCGTCACCGTCGAGTTCCCGCAGGCGGACCTCGACGACCTCCGCGCCCGTCTGGACAACACCCGGTTCGCCCCCGCGGTGCCCGGGGACTCTTGGACGTACGGCACCCCGACGTCCTACCTCACCGACATGGTCGAGCGCTGGAAGGCGTTCGACTGGCGGGCGGTCGAGGCGCGGATCAACGCCCTGCCCAACTACCTGACCGAGATCGACGGCCAGAGCATCCACTTCATCCACGTACGTTCGTCGCGGCCGGACGCCAAGGCGCTGCTGCTCGCCCACTCCTACCCGAGCTCGTTCCTGGAGTTCCTCGAGATGGTCGAGGACCTCTCCGCGGACTTCCACCTGGTGATCCCGGAGATGCCGGGCTTCGGGCTCTCGGCCCCGCTCCTCGACACCGGCTGGACGATGCGGCGGGTCGCCGAGGCGTACGACGTCCTGATGCGGCGGCTGGGCTACGAGTCCTACGGGGTTCACGGCAGCGACGGCGGCGCGATGGTCGGTCGCGAGCTGGCCCTGCTCGACCCCGAGGGGTTCCTCGGCGCCCACGTCCTGCAGCTCTTCTCGTTCCCGTCCGGCGACCCGAGCGAGTTCGAGGGTTTCGGGCCGAAGGAGTACGCCGCGCTGGAGCACCTGCAGTGGTTCCAGTCCGTCGGTGGCTACAACACGATGAACGGCTCCCGCCCGCAGACGATCGGTGCGGCGCTGGCCGACTCGCCGGTCGGGACGCTGGCCTACAGCGAGCTCTTCGAGTCCTTCGGCAACGGCACGTCGCTGGTCACCCCCGAGCAGGTCATCGAGCAGGCGACCTACTACTGGCTCACCAACTCCTACGCCTCGGCCGCGCGCTACCACTTCGAGGAGGGGCGCGCCGAGCGTGAGCCGGAGGTCTCCCAGGGCCGGATCGGCGTGGCGGTCTTCAAGGACGACTTCCAGACGATCAGGTCGCTGGCAGAGCGGGACAACGCCAACATCCAGCACTGGTCGGAGTTTCCCGAGGGTGGTCACTACGCCGCCCTGGAGCGCCCCGACGTCATCGCCGCCGACCTGCGGGTCTTCTTCGGCTGACCGCAGGCGCAGACCCGAGGATCGCAGTCACCCGGTGACTGCGATCCTCGGGTTGTGTCGTCGGGTCAGATGGCCGCGGTGGTCGTGGCGGCCGTGGTGGCGACCATCACCGCGGTCATGACCGCGGTGACCTCGTCCATCGCGTCCTTGACGCCCTTGGCGGCCCAGTCGCCCCGGGCGATCTCCTTCGCCCGCTTCTTGACCGCCCCGGCGCCGACGGCCCTCGTGTCGACCACCTTGTGGGCGAGGTCGATGGAGGAGAGGAGGGCGATGAGCGGTCCGGTCCGTGCGTCCGGTGCGGCACCCTGGACCAGCACGGCGACCAGGTGGCCGCGTACGGCGTTCTCGTGGGTCGAGTCCGCCGCCGGCCAGGTGGTGCGCGGGAAGAGGCCGAGGATCCTCTCGTCGCGGCGCTTGAGGATGTTGCGGTCGCAGAGCCGCGCGGCGAGGGCCTCGTGCAGGCCCTTGCCGAGGTTGGTGACGGCGTTCTTGGCCGCCAGTGGCTTGGCCGCCAGCACGTCGTACGCAGCGGCCAGGATCGGTTCGTCCGGCCGCCTGCCCGGCAGCGCCATGGCCTTGGCCGGGTTGAGCCCGGACTTGGGGACGATCTGGACCGAGCCCGTCATGACGAGCTCGGTCAGGATCGCTCCGCCCAGCGCCTGCTGGACCCAGGACGAGGCGAGCGTGCCCTTCTCGTCGTCGAGCACGAGCAGCAGCAGGTCTTCTGCGATCAGCATGTACCGACAGTAAAACGGCTCGCTGATCGACGCCTCCTACGAAAGACGGATCTTTGGGCGGACCTTCGTCTAGGCCTGTGCCGACTCCGGGCCGGCGACGTCGAACATCCAGCTCACGCCGAACTTGTCGTCGAACTGGCCGAAGTAGTCACCCCATGGAGCCTGCGCGAACGGCATCGCGGGCGTGCCGCCCTCGGAGAGCTTGGCGTAGTAGTCGGCGAAGCGGGGCTGGTCGGCGGGGTCGGCGCTGGTCATCGCGACGGTGATGCCGGCGGTCGGAGCGACGTGGTCCATCCCTGGAGGCGTGTCGGCGGCCATCAGGACGAGGCCGTCGTCGAGGGTGAGCGAGCCGTGCATGATCAGGTCCTTCGCCTCCGGGTCCACCGGACCCATCGCGTCACCCATGGAGCCGAAGGTCATCGTCTCGACGGTGCCGCCGAGCACCGACCGGTAGAACTCGAGCGCCTCAGCGGCCTCGGACTTGAAGCTGATGTAGGGGTTGAGCGTTGCCATTCGGATCGTCTCCTTTGATCGATTTCCGACCCCGTTCGCTCACAGTAAGCGCCTCGAAGGAGGTGGAGAAGGGCAATTCGCGTCGGTTTGCCCTGTTTTCGGGTCACTGTCACGGGTGGGTGATCTCGACGCCCAGCCACCCGGCCAGCGCCTCGATCTCGGCCTCCACCGCGTCCCCGATCTCCCCGGTCCACCCGATGTCCTCGTGGACGGCGAAGACGTTCATCTGCGCCTTCTTGTGGTCCACCTTCGCGTCGAGCTTCCCGACGAGCCGCTCGCCGTACAGGATCGGGAGGGCGAAGTAGCCCCAGCGTCGCTTGGCGGCCGGCTTGTACATCTCCAGGACGTACTCGAACCCGAACAGGTCCAGCGCCCGGTCGCGGTCGTAGACGAGGCGGTCGAAGGGGGAGAGCAGGGCAGCCCGCGGGGAGAACCCGTCCTCGAGGGCGGCCAGGGCCTCGGGGTCGACCCGCCACTCGCCGTCGACGCCGGCCACGGTGCAGAGGACGCCCGCGTCACCGGCGCCGAGCACCTCGCCTCCGGAGGAGTCCTTCCGCCCGGGACGGGCGATCCCGAGCGAGCCCAACCTGCGCACCGTCTCCACCCTGAGCGCCTCCTCCGGGGCGGGAAGGCGCAGGTCGGACGGGTAGACGCGTTCGGCGATGTCCCAGGTGCGCAGCTTGCCGCGGCGGCCGGCGATGGCGACGTCGCCCATCCGGTTGAGCAGCTCGATCATCCGCAGCACGTTCTTGTCGTTGGTCCACCCGGTCGAGGCCCACGGCACCTCGGAGGTGTCCTCGATCTCGCCGGCCACGAGCGGACCGTCGGCTCGCAGGCGATCCAGGATCTGCGTACGGAATCTCTTGTTGGCCTCCACCCACTCGAGAGCCGTGGGGTGGATCCGGCCCGGGGAGAGGGCGAGGACCGTCTCGATCTCGTCCATAGGGACGATGAAGCTGGAGAACTCCACCAGCGAGCGCTCCTGCTCGAGGGCGAAGGTCAGATCCGAATGATCGTACGCATCGCCCAACCGCGACCACGCCACCAGATCCGCGCTCGGCGCGATCGCCCTGGTCGGGTCGATCTGCAGCAGCGTCAGCTGGTCGACGGTCTCCACCAGCGAGACGGGCCGGCGCGCATCGAGGAGCTGGGCGCGGACGGCGATCCGGCGCGCCTGTTCCGGGGTCAGGGTGAGCGTCATATCGACACAGTATGGGGAGTTCCGGACGACCTGCTGCCGATTCGAACCGATCTTCCGATTCCGCTTGACCGGGGGAATGTTAACGCTCACACTAGGGCGCATCGTGACGACGGTCACACTGGCCGCCGCAGTGAAAAACTGGAGGACGACAGTGAAGAAGACCCTCATCGCCCTGTGCACGCTCGCCGTCGGCGGGATGTCGCTCAGCGCGTGCGGTGGCAGCGAAGCTGCCGACGACGGCTCGATCACCATGGGCTTTGCCCAGGTCGGCGCCGAGAGCGGCTGGCGCACCGCGAACACCACATCGATCCAGGACTCGGCCGAGGAGGCCGGCATCGACCTGAAGTTCTCCGACGCTCAGCAGAAGCAGGAGAACCAGATCAAGTCGATCCGGTCCTACATCCAGCAGAAGGTGGATGTCATCGCGTTCAGCCCGGTCGTCGAGACCGGTTGGGATGCGGTGCTCCAGGAGGCCAAGCGCGCCAAGATCCCCGTCGTGCTGACCGACCGGGCCGTGGACACCGAGGACACCTCGCTCTACGTCACCTTCATCGGCTCCGACTTCGTCGAGGAGGGTGAGAAGGCGGGGCAGTGGCTGGTCGACAACGCCGACGCCTCCGACGTCGACAAGGACGGCGCGGTCAACGTCGTCGAGCTCCAGGGCACCACCGGATCGGCGCCTGCGATCGACCGGAAGAAGGGGTTCGAGGACGTCATCTCCTCGGACTCCACGATCAAGATCACCGAGTCCCAGACCGGTGACTTCACCCGTGACGGCGGCAAGCAGGTCATGGAGGCCTTCTTGCAGTCCAACCCGAAGATCGACGTCGTCTACGCCCACAACGACGACATGGGTCTGGGCGCGATCGAGGCGATCAAGGCAGCCGGCAAGAAGCCCGGCACCGACATCAAGATCATCACCGTCGACGCGGTCAAGGACGGCATGACCGCGCTCGCCGCCGGCGAGATCAACTTCATCGTCGAGTGCAGCCCGCTGCTGGGGCCGCAGCTGATGGACGTCGCCGAGAAGGTCGTCGCCGGCGACGAGGTCCCCGACCGCATCGTCACCGAGGAGACCACCTTCACCCCGGAGCAGGCCGCCGAGGCGCTGCCCGACCGGAAGTACTGACGCCGTTGACCGAGGTCACTCGGTGAGGCGTCGCTTCCCTCGTGGAACTCCGCGAGGGCAGCGCGCACCCACCGAGTCACCTCGGTGAGCATTCCGCCGCCCCCGACCCGCCAGGAGCCAGTACGACATGAGCCAGGCAGAAACGAAGCCACCGCGGCCGGTGGTGGAGATGCTCGACGTCTCCATCACGTTCGGAGCGGTCCGAGCGCTCGACGGCGTCTCGCTGCGACTCCTGCCGGGGGAGGTGCACGCGCTCATGGGGGAGAACGGGGCCGGGAAGTCGACGCTGATCAAGGCCCTGACCGGGGTCTACACGATCGACTCGGGACGGGTGGAGATCGCCGGCGTCGAGACCCGGTTCGCCACCCCGGCCGCGGCGCAGCATGCCGGGATCAGCACGGTCTACCAGGAGGTCAACCTGGTGCCCAACCTCACCGTGGCCGAGAACATGCTCCTCGGCCGCGAGCCGCGCCGCCTCAACGGGATCGGCGCGATCGACCGCCGGGCGATGAACCGCCGGGCCGCCGCCTCGCTGCAAGGCCTCGGTATCGAAATCGACCCCGGTTCGGAGCTTGGCAGCCACCCGATCGCCGTCCAGCAGCTCGTCGCGATCGCACGTGCCGTCGACACCGACGCCCGGGTGCTGATCCTCGACGAGCCGACCTCGAGCCTCGACGCCGACGAGGCGGCCAGGCTCTTCGAGGTGATGCGCAGGCTGCGTGACCAGGGCACCGCGATCGTCTTCGTCTCCCACTTCCTCGACCAGGTCTTCGAGATCTCCGACCGGATGACGATCCTGCGCAACGGCCGCGTGGTGGGCGAGCGGCGGGTCGCGGATACCACCCAGCTGGAGCTGGTGCAGCTGATGATCGGCCGCGACCTCCAGGTCCTCGAACGCCTCGACCATGCCGTGCACGAGGCGTCCGAGGAGGCTGCGACCGAGCACCGCCTCCCGGTGCTGAGCGCGGTCGGGCTGGGTCGGAAGGGGAGCCTGGAGGCCACCGACCTCACCCTCTTTCCCGGGGAGGTCGTCGGCATCGCCGGCCTGCTCGGCTCGGGGCGTACGGAGCTGGCCCGGCTGTTGTTCGGCGCCGACGCCCCGGACACCGGAGACCTCACCGTTCGCGGCTCGAGTCGCCGGAGGCTGCGCAGCCCACGGCATGCGATCGACCGCAAGCTCGCCTTCTGCAGCGAGGACCGCAAGGCCGAGGGCGTCTTCGAGGAGCTCTCCGTGGCCGACAACATGCTGCTCGGCCTGCAGGCGAGCCGTGGCTGGCTGCGGCCGATCCCGGCGGCCACCCGTTCGACGCTGGTCAAGGAGTTCATGACCGCTCTCGACGTACGACCGGCCGACCCGAGCCTGCCGATGCGAAGCCTGTCCGGTGGCAACCAGCAGAAGGTCCTGCTGGCGCGCTGGCTGATCACGGAGCCCGACGTACTCCTGCTCGACGAGCCCACCCGCGGCATCGACATCGGCGCCAAGACCCAGATCCAGCAGCTCGTCGCCGATCTGGCCGAGAAGGGGATGAGCGTGGTGTTCATCTCCGCCGAGCTCGAGGAGGTGCTCCGGCTGAGCCATCGGCTGGTGGTCCTCAAGGACCGCCGCAAGATCGCCGAGAGACCCAACCGTGGTGTCGACGTCAACGACGTACTCGAGATCATCACCGGCGAACCTGGCGGCCTCGCCGAGAAGGAGCGAGCAGATGCCTGAGATCGTCGGACCCGCCAAGGCCCTCGGCGCCCGAGCCGTGGCCCATCGGCTCTTCTGGCCGCTGGCCGCGCTCGGTGCTCTGCTGGTGGTCAACCTGATCGCGACGCCGACGTTCTTCAACGTACGCATCCAGGACGGTCACCTCTTCGGCAGCCTGGTCGACATCGTCCGCAACGGTGCCCCGGTGCTGCTGGTCGCGATCGGGATGACGCTGGTCATCGCGACCCGCGGGATCGACCTCTCGGTGGGCGCGGTGGCGGCCATCGCGGGTGCCGTCGCCTGCGTCTACATCGTCAAGAGCCCCGCCGACGGCGCTGCGGGCACGGCCGTCGTCGCGATCACGATGGCGCTCGCCGTCTGCGTCGCGCTGGGGCTGTGGAACGGCTTCCTGGTCGCGGTGGTCGGCATCCAGCCGATCATCGCCACGCTGGTACTGATGGTCGCCGGCCGAGGGATCGCGATGCTGGTGACCGGTGGCCAGATCACCACCGTCAACAACGACGCCTTCGCCGCGCTGGCCTCCGGCCACCTGCTCACCCTCCCCGTCGCCGCTCTGATCGCGCTCGGTGTCTTCGCCGCCACCCAGATCGTCGTACGCCGCACCGCGCTCGGCCTGCTCATCGAGTCGGTCGGGATCAACCCGGAGGCGAGCCGGCTGGCAGGGGTGCGGTCACGGACGATCATCTGGACCGTCTACGTCTTCGCGGCGCTGTGCGCCGGGACCGCCGGCCTGATCATCGCCGCCAACACCCACTCGGTGAACGCCAACAGCCTCGGTCTGTGGATCGAGCTGGACGCGATCCTCGCCGTCGTCATCGGAGGTACGTCGCTGGCCGGCGGCCGCTTCTCGCTGACCGGCACGCTGGTCGGGGCGATGCTGATCGCCACGCTCACCCGGACCATCCCGAACATCGGCATCCCGGCCGAGGCCAACTATCTGTTCAAGGCGCTGGTGGTCGTGGTCGTGTGCCTGCTGCAGTCGCCGAAGGCGCGGTCGGTGCTGCAACGGCGCAGCGACCGCACGCCGACCAGCCGAGAGGAGGCTGTGGCATGAGTGCTCAGGTGCCCACGATCGAGACCGGTGTCATCGCCCGGATCGCCCGCTACAGCCCGCCGCGCCGCTACCTGCCCGTGATCGGCACGTTCGCGCTGTTCATCGGCATGTTCGGCGTCGGCGGGATCCGCTACGAGGGGTTCGCCGACCCGCAGGTCTTCCTGACGCTGCTGCTCGACAACGCGTTCCTGATCGTGCTCGCGGTGGGGATGACGTTCGTGATCCTGACCGGCGGGATCGACCTCTCGGTCGGCTCCAACGTGGCCCTCTCGACGCTGATCGCGGCCCGGACGCTCGAGCTCGGCCTGCCGGTGGTCGCGGTGATCGTGGTCGTGCTCCTGTCCGGCATCCTGCTCGGCACCGCGATGGGGTTGCTGATCCACTACTTCGACATCCAGCCGTTCATCGCCACTCTGGCGGGCATGTTCTTGGCCCGCGGGCTCTGCTACCTGATCAGCGTCGACTCGATCCCGATCAAGGACGAGACCTTCTCGGCCATCGCGTTCGGCTCGATCACCCTGCCCGGCGGCTACTACCTCGGGTGGACGGCGGTCTTCGCGCTGGTGATCGTCGCGGTGGCTGCGTACGTCCTCGCCTCGACGCGCTTCGGACGCACCGTCTACGCACTCGGCGGCAGCGAGCCGTCGGCGCTCCTGATGGGCTTGCCGGTCGCGGCGACCAAGGTCGGGGTGTACGCGATCAGCGGGCTGTGCGCCGCGCTGGGCGGGCTGCTGTTCGCGCTCTACACGCTCTCGGGCTACTCGCTGCACGCGGTCGGGATGGAGTTGGACGCGATCGCCGCGGTGGTCATCGGCGGCACGCTGCTCACCGGCGGCCGCGGTTTCGTGGTCGGGTCGTTGCTCGGGGTGCTCGTGCTGGGCACGATCCAGACCTTCATCTCCTTCGACGGCACGTTGTCGTCGTGGTGGACGCGGATCACGATCGGGGTGTTGGTGCTGGTGTTCGTGGTGGCGCAGAGGGTGTTGACTCGGCGGTCGTAGTTGGGTGCTGTGTTTTGTGGCTGGTGTCTGCCGCCGACCCTTGCTTGGAGGGTGTTCTCGGCGGCGTCCGGAGTAAAGGACGGCCTGCGGCCGCCGGCTGACGCCGGTCGCCTTCGGCGATCCTTGACACCGGCCGTCGCCGAGAAAAGACTGGCTGGCTATCGGGCTGGCGGCAGGGGTTTGGCGCGGAGATCCGGGTCGGGTAGGGGCTTGGGATCTGAGGGTGAACGAATTTTCGTTCACGCAGAGATCGTCGTGGGGC
>NZ_JBHVGB010000181.1:0-11972 GCF_042801335.1 Nocardioides sp. NPDC057577
CCTTTCGAGGGGCCGGGCATTCGGCTTTCTAGGGGAGCCTGGCCGCAGGCTGGAAGGCCGGGTCGATGGCGTGGGACCGGGGAGCGGCCTTGGGGCGGTCGCCGTGGATCGTGGCGAGCGTGGCGTAGGTGACGAGGGCGAACAGTGCGATGAGGATCAGTGCTGTGGTCATGGCAGTAATTCTTCGCTACCAGGTATTCCTGCCACATTGGCAGAAATGCCTAAGTTGCGTGATTTCCTGCCAACTGGCACCCTTCTGAGGTGCTTAGGAACGTCGCTGCGGTGATCTGGGACGGTGTCGCCCCCTTCGAGTTCGGAGTCGTGTGCGAGGCCTTCGGGCTCGACCGGCGCGACGACGGGGTGCCGTTGCTGGAGTTCGGTGTCTGCTCGCTCGAGCCCGGCTTGGTGCGCTCGAACCTGGGCTTCGGGATCGAGGCCACCCACGGTCTGGAACGGGCCGACGAGGCCGACCTGGTGTGTGTGCCGGCCATGCGCCGGGGCGACCCGGTGCCGCCGCGGGTCGCCGAGACGCTGCTGCGCGCCTATCACCGTGGTGCCCGGATCCTGACCGTCTGCGGCGGGGCGTTCGCGCTGGGTGCGGCGGGTCTGCTCGACGGGCGTGAGTGCACCACCCACTGGAAGTACACCGACGAGCTCGCTGCGAGGTTCCCCGAGGCGAAGGTGGTGCCCGAGGTGCTCTACGTCGATACCGGGCAGATCATCACCAGTGCCGGCACCGCCGCCGGGCTGGACGCGTGCCTGCACATCTGGCGCCAGGAGTACGGCGCAGCGGTCGCCTCCGCCGTGGCCCGCCGCATGGTCGTGCCGCCCCAGCGCGACGGTGGTCAGGCGCAGTTCATCTCCCACCCGGTGCCAGAGGTCGACGCCGAGACGCTCGGTCCCCTGCTGGCCTGGATCGTGGAGAACCTCCACGAAGACCTCGACGTGGACTCGCTCGCCCATCGAGTGCTGATGTCCTCGCGTACGTTCGCTCGCAGGTTCCGCGCCGAGACCGGCGCGACGCCCTATGCCTGGATCACCGCGCAGCGCGTGCGCCGGGCCGAGGAGCTGTTGGAGCGCACCGACCGGTCGGTGGAGTGGATCTCGAGCGAGGTCGGCTTCGGCAACGCAGCGGCCCTGCGCCACCACTTCACCCGGGTGCGGGGGCTTTCCCCGCAGGCCTACCGGCGCCGGTTCGCCTGCAGCGACAGCCTCGACTCGGCCATGCCGGCCTAGGTGGCGCGAGGCGCCGACAACGGCCCTACTAGGTTGGGGCCATGCGCGTAGGACTCACCGGCGGGATCGCCTCGGGGAAGAGCACGGTGTCGGAGCTGCTGGCCGGGTTCGGGGCGGTGATCGTGGACTCGGACAAGATCGCCCGGGAGGTCGTCGAGCCCGGTACGCCGGGGCTCGCCCACGTCGTGGCGGAGTTCGGTCCGTCGGTGCTGACCGAGTCGGGCGCGCTCGACCGGGCGAAGGTGGGGGAGATCGTCTTCGCCGACGAGGGCGCCCGCGGGCGGCTCAACGCGATCGTGCACCCGTTGGTCGGGGCGCGCTCCACGGAGCTCGAGGAAGCCGGCCGGGCGGCCGGCAAGCTGGTCGTCAACGACATCCCGCTTCTGGTCGAGGTGGGCTACGCGCCCTTCTTCGACGAGGTGATCGTCGTCGACGTACCGGTCGAGACCCAGGTCGAGCGGGCGATCGCGCGCGGGATGACCGAGATCGACGCCCGCGCCCGGATCGCCGCGCAGGCCAGTCGCGAGGATCGGCTCGCCGCGGCGACGTACGTCATCGACAACACCGGCACCCTCGACGACCTGCGCAAGCGGGTGCGGGAGATCTACGACGCACTCGCCGGAACGCGGTGATGAGCGGGTGTTGCTGACATACTCGGCCGCGTGACTGGGGGCATGCACACCGATTCAGAGGATCAGCAGCGTCGTCCGAGGCGGTGGATGCGACCGGTGATCGCCGGGGCCGTGCTGGCCCTGGCGGCCGGCGCGGGCGCGGCGGCGGTGACCGTCGGAATGCCGACGAGGGCCGAGGAAGAGCCGAACAGGCCGGCCGCCGCCACCACGAAGACCGACCCGAAGAAGGACACCACGCCGCTCGCCTGGGGGCCGACGCGCGGAGAGCTGGCGACCGCCCGCGAGCTGGTGGCGGGCTGGGACGAGAAGCAGCTCGCCGGACAGGTGATCGTCGGCCGCTACCACGGCACCGACCCGGCCAAGGCGGCCAAGATGGTGCGCAAGCTCCACCTCGCCGGGGTCAGCGTGACCGGCGAGAACGTCGTCGACGAGGCCCAGGTGCGTGAGACGACCGCCGCGGTCTCCCGAGCCGTGGCGGCTGATGGCCGCTCGTTCCCAGCGGTGATCGGCGTCGACCAGGAGGGTGGCGTCGTCTCCCACCTGCGCGGCGTGGCCACCGAGTTCCCGGAGTTCGCGCGCACAGGGGACGCCATCGAGGCGAAGCCGCGCAAGGGAGTCACGGCGACGACCGAGGCGGCGCGGACGACGGCGCTCGAGCTGCGCGACCTGGGCTTCACCTGGGCGTTCGCGCCGGTTGCCGACGTGACCGTCGGCGCGGCCGATCCGACGATCGGCTCGCGTTCCCCGAGCGAGGACCCGAGGATCGCCGCGACGGCGGTCTCCGCGGCCGTGCAGGGCTACAACGCCGCCGGCCTGGTCTCCACCACCAAGCACTTCCCGGGCCACGGCGCCGTCACCGGTGACACCCACCTCGGCCTCCAGGAGCTCGACTTCGGGAAGAAGAAGCTCGAGCGCCGCGACCTGGTGCCGTTCGACGCGGCGGTGGACGCCGGGGCGCCGGCCGTCATGATCAGCCACGTCGACGTCAAGGCAGTGGCTCCCGGGAAGCCCGCCAGCATGGCTGCCCCCATCTACGACCTGCTCCGTGACGACCTCGGCTTCGACGGCATCGCCGTCACCGACTCGTTGGGGATGGGCGCGGTCACGACCACCACCAAGAAGCCCTCGGTGGCCGCCCTCGAGGCCGGCGCCGATCTTCTGCTGATGCCGGCCAACTCCAAGGCCGCGCACCGCAGCGTCGTCAAGGCCCTGCGCTCGGGTCGGCTGGACCGCGCTCTTGTCGAGGACGCCGCCGCGAAGGTCGTGGCCATGCAGATGTGGCAGCAGCGCACCGCCGAGGCGGTGCCGGTTTCCGGTGACGTACGCGAGCAGGCCGAGAAGGCCTCCGCGGCGCTCTCCGAAGCCGCCTCCGAGGGCTGACCCCTCGCCGCGCCCGTTCGTGGCACCATCGGGGCATGAGCGAGCGCCAGCGAGCGACCATAAGCCTCATGCCGACGCCTCCGTACTCTTGGCCTTCCTGCACGGAGGCGCCGGCATGAGCGTGGTGCTGCACGTCGACCTGGACCAGTTCATCGCGGCGGTGGAGGTGCTACGCCGGCCCGAGCTGGCAGGGAAGCCGGTGATCGTCGGTGGGCGCGGGGACCCGACCGAGCGGGCGGTGGTCTCGACGGCCTCCTACGAGGCGCGGGCGCACGGCGTGGGTTCGGGGATGCCGCTGCGGCTGGCGGTTCGGAAGTGCCCCGACGCGGTGCTGCTGCCGGTCGACCACGTGGCCTACGACGAGGCCTCCACGGGCGTCATGGACACGCTGCGATCGCTGGAGTGGGGCGGCGTACCGGTCCTGGTCGAGGTCCTCGGCTGGGACGAGGCCTTCCTCGGACCCGGCCCCGACCACGGCGACCTCGGCGATCCGGCGGCCTTCGCCCAGGACGTGCGCGACATCGTGCTCGAACGCACCCGGCTGCGCAGCGGCGTCGGTGTCGGTGACAACAAGCTGCAGGCGAAGCTCGCCACGGGGTTCGCCAAGCAGCGCGTCGACGGTGCCCTCGCGCGTGAGGCCGGGGCGGGCGGGCACGAGCCCGGTCCGGATGGTCAGCCGCGGGGGACCGGTGTCTACCGGATCACGGGGGAGTCGTGGGACGCCGAGATGGGTCACCGCCCGACCGACGCGCTGTGGGGGATCGGGGCGAAGACCGCGAAGCGGCTCGCCGGCCTCGGGATCGAGACGGTGGCCGACCTGGGTGCGGCCTCGGCGGAGGGCCTGGCGGCCGCGATCGGCCCGACGACCGGGCCCTGGCTGCGCCGCCTGGGTCGTGGCGCCGACTCGAGCCCCGTCGACCCCTCGCCGTGGGTCGCGCGGGGTCACGGCCACGAGGAGACCTTCCAGCAGGACCTCGTCGAGTGGCCCGACATCGTCGCTGCGACCCGGCGCCTGTGCGGTGAGTGCCTCGAGGACGTGCTGAAGGAGGGCCGCCCGGTCACCCGGGTCGAGATCAAGGTGCGCCTGAAGCCGTTCTTCACCGTCACCCGCGGCCACAAGCTCCCCGAGCCTACCCTCGACGGTGATCGCCTCGCCGACGAGGCCGAGGCACTCCTGGAGCGGGTCGAGAAGGACCGCCCGATCCGCCTCATCGGCGTACGCCTGGAGATGGCCCCGCCTCCGGAAGGCTACTGACCGCCGAGGCGTCAGCCCCGTCGGCCGACCGGGCTGACGTCTCGGCACAGAAAGACTCGGCACCCCTCACGAGGAGGAGCGCCGAGTCAGGTGGGTAAGGATCAGGCAGCGAGGTCGGGATCGGCGAAGCGGCGCAGCTTCTGCAGGGCCTCGCGCTCGAGCTGGCGTACGCGCTCGGCGGAGATGCCGTGCTTGACGCCGATGTCGGCGAGCTTGTGCTGACGGCCGTCGGTGAGGCCGTAGCGGGAGCGGACGATGTCGGCGGAACGCTCGTCGAGCTGGCCGACCAGCGAGTTGAGCCGCTCGCGCGACTCGACGTCGATGACGTCCATGTCGGGCGACGGTGACGACTCCTGAGCCATCAGGTCACCCAGCGAGGTGTCGCCGTCCTCGTCGATCGGCGTGTCCAGCGAGACGTGGTCACGGCCCCAGGAGAGCAGGTCGAGGACGCGGTCGATGTCCATGCCGAGCTCGTTGGCGATCTCCTCCGGCTCCGGGTCGCGGCCGAGCTGACGCTCCAGGGTGCGGCGGGCGCCGCCGACCTGGTTGAGCTCCTCGACGACGTGGACCGGGAGCCGGACCACACGCGCCTGCTGGGCGATGCCCCGGGTGATCGCCTGGCGCACCCACCACGTCGCGTACGTCGAGAACTTGTAGCCCTTGGTGTAGTCGAACTTCTCAACGGCCCGGATCAGGCCGGTGTTTCCTTCCTGGATCAGGTCGAGCATCGGCATCTGCGCGCGGCCGTACTTCCGCGCGATGGACACCACCAGTCGCAGGTTGGCGTTGATGAACTGACGGGTGGCGCGGTGGCCTTCCTCGGCCAGCCACTCCAGCTCGGCTCGGGTGGCTCCACCGGGTGCCTTCTTGCGGCCGACGCGGCCCTCGGCCAGCAGGTGCTCGGCCATCAGGCCGGCCTCGATCGCCTTGGACAGCTCAACCTCTTTGGCAGCATCCAGGAGCTCGTTGCGGGCGATCTCGTCGAGATACAGCCCGACGCTGTCACGGCCCTCGATCTCTCGGGTGGCAGTGGCGGTGCGTGTCGCCATGGGAACCTCCTCACGGTGAGGTTTGTGGCCTCACGGTGGTTTCAACGCTTCGCCCCTCCCAGGTGTTCCCTGGTAGAGCGCCTTGTCATCGAATCCGTCTTCGATCTCTTGTCCGGTTCGACGTACGCCGCGGGCGATAAGTTGCATCATGAGGTGAATCTCAGGGGTTTCTCATGGAGTACCCCGAGATTCCCGCAGATATGCCCTACGAAGAGGTCACCTGGTCGATCATCCAGGCAAGGCTGAACGCCCGGTCCTCCCACGCCTTGTAGCGCCCCGAGACTCCTCCGTGTCCGGCCGCCATCTCCGTCTTCAGGAGTACGTCACCAGGATTCTCTGCCGTCGCGCGCAGCTTGGCGACCCATTTCGCGGGCTCGACGTAGAGCACCCGGGTGTCGTTGATGCTGGTCTCGGCCAGGATCGGCGGGTAGTGCTGGGCGGTGACGTTCGTGTAGGGGTCGTAGGAGGACATGTAGTCGTAGGTCTCCTTGTCGGCCTCCGGGTTGCCCCACTCGTCGTACTCGGTGACCGTCAGCGGCAAGGAGGCGTCGAGCATCGTGGTCAGCGCATCCACGAACGGCACTGCGGCGACCACCGCGCCGACGGCGTCGGGCGCCTGGTTGGCGACCGCGCCCATCAGCAGCCCGCCGGCGCTGCCGCCCTCGGCGATGATCGTCTGTGGCGTCGACCAGCCCGACTCGGCGAGGTGGCGCGCACAGGCGATGTAGTCGGAGAAGGTGTTCTGCTTCTTCAGCATCTTCCCGTCGTCGTACCAGGCCCTGCCCATCTCGCCGCCGCCGCGGATGTGGGCGATCGCGAACCCGATCCCACGGTCCAGCAGGCTCAGCCGGGCGATGGAGAAGTAGGGGTCCATGCTGGCCTCGTAGGAGCCGTAGGCGTAGAGCAGCACCGGGATCGGCCCCGACTCGTGGAGCCCCTTCTTCGCCACGATCGAGATCGGCACGCGTACGCCGTCCTCGGCCGTCGCCCACAGCCGGTGCTCCTCGTAATCGTCGCGGTCGTAGCCACCGAGGACCGGGGCCTGTTTGAGCAGGGTCAGCTCGCGGCTGCGTACGTCGTAGTCGTAGACGGAGGCCGGGGTGCGCATCGTCGTGTAGCCGAGCCGCACGACCGGGCTCTCGAAGGTGGGGTTGGAGCCGGATCCGATGGTGTAGAGCTCGTCGTCGAACTTCACCAGGTAGTCGTCGGCCACCCCGTTCTCGCCGAGCTCCAGGATGCGGAGCTGGGTCAGGCCGTCGCTGCGCTGGTGCACGACCAGGTGGCCGGCGAACGCGTCGACGTCCTCCAGGCGTACGCCCTGGGTGTGGGGGACGAGCGGCTGCCACTCGGTCCGCGGGGTCGGAGCGATCGGCGCGGTGGCGATCTCGAAGTCGGGGCCCGAGGCGTTGTGGGTGACCAGGAAGACGTCCTCGCCGGCGATGGTGGCGTGCTCCACGGAGTATTCGACGCCCTCCTCACGGGCGGCGAAGACCTGCCAGCCGGCGTCGGGGTCGTCGAGGTCGAGGAAGCGGTACTCGGCGGTGATCTTCGCGGCGGTGCCGATGAACATGAACCGGTCGGACTTGGTCCGTCCCACGCCGACCCAGAACCGGTCGTCGGTCTCGTGGAAGACCAGCTCGTCCTCGTCCTGGCTGGTGCCGAGGCGGTGGCACCAGATCTTGTCGGCGCGCCAGGACTCGTCGGCGGTCGTGTAGAAGAGCGCCGAGGAGTCGCGGTCCCAGGTGGCGCCACCGTGCACGTTGGTGAGCTCGTCGTCGAGCAGCTCACCGGTGGTGAGGTCCTTGACGCGTACGGTGTAGCGCTCGTCGCCGGCGACGTCGGTCGCATAGGCGAGGAGGGTGGTCGAGGGGCTGACGGAGGAGCCGCCGAGGCTGAAGAAGTCGTGGCCCTCGGCGAGCGCGTCGAGATCGAGGAGCACCTCCTCGCCGGTCACCTCGTCGGGGTTCGGCGGGGTCCAGTCGTCGGGGTCGGTGGCCTTCACCCGGCAGCTGGCGCCGTACTGCTTCCCCTCGAAGCTGCGGCCGTAGTACCAGTAGCCGCGCGACCGCGTCGGCACGCTCAGATCGGTCTCGAGCGTGCGCGCCTTGATCTCCTCGAAGATCTGCGTGCGCAGGTCGGCGAGGTGGTCGGTCTGCTCCTTGGTGTAGGCGTTCTCGGCCTCGATGTAGGCGATGACCTCGGGGTTCTCCTTCTCCCGGAGCCACTCGTAGTCATCGGCCCGGGTCAGGCCGTGGAACTGCTTGGACGAGGGCTTCTTGGGGGCGATCGGCCAGGGCGTCGAGGAGAGGGCGGCAGACATGAACGAGACCCTATCCCCGCGACCCTCGAAGCCCCGAGCGCAGGACCGGCACGCCGGGCGCATCGCGCGGCGCTATCGCACACCTTGGCTGCTCGGCGCGATACCGCACCCCATCGCCGCGACGGCGAGTCCCGAGCCGGGGGAGGGGTTCAGGACTCGCTGAGCGGCCGCAGGTCGGGGTCGTCGGCGGCGTAGGACCGCACCGGCCCGGCGGGAGTCTCGGCGGTCTCGAAGCGCACGGTCACGACGCCGCGTCCCGAGCCCCAGACCCAGCCCCGGCCCATCTCGGCGTGGACGACGTCCATCCCGGCCGCCCAGGTGGGCCGGCGCACCGGCTCGGGCAGGGGGAGGTCGGGCTCGGCGTCCTCGTCGGTGTCGTCGCCGAAGAGGTCCTCCTGGATCCAGTCGGCGAGCCCGGAGACGCCGACCCCGAGCAGGCGTACGCCCCCGGCCGTCTCGCCCGCGGTGAAGAGCTCACCGAGCAGGGCCCTGGCGAGGCGGGCGATGGCGCCGGCCTGGTCGGTGGGGGCCGGCAGGGTCGTGGAGCGGTTGATCGTGGTGAAGTCGTAGAGCCGCACCTTGATCGTGATCGTGCGGCCCGAGAGACCGTTCTTCTTGAGCCTTGCCGCGACTTCGCCCGACTGCCGGGTGAGGATCTGCTCCATGAGCGGCCGGTCGGTCAGGTCGGTGTCGTAGGTGCCCTCCACGCTGACCGACTTGGTCTCGCGCTCGGGCTCGATGCGACGGTCGTCCTGGGCTCGGGCCAGCTGGTAGAGGTTGGTGCCGTGGGACCTGCCCACCAGGCGTACGAGCTCCTCGACGCTGACCTGCTCCAGATCGGCCACCGTGTGGATGCCCGCGCGGCGCAGGCGCTCGGCGGTGGCAGGGCCGACGCCGGGGATGACCTTCACGTTCATCGGGCGGAGCAGGTCGAGCTCGGTGCCGGGCGCCACCACGACGAGGCCGTCGGGCTTGTCGAGGTCGCTGGCGATCTTCGCGATGAACTTCGAGCTGGCCAGGCCGACGCTGGCACTCAGGCCACCGGTGACCTCGGCGACCTCCTCGCGGATCCTGGAGGCGGTCTCGGTGACGGTCTCGACCTCGAGGTCGGGGAGGTCGGCGGCGGCGAGGTCGACGAAGGCCTCGTCGAGCGAGAGCGGCTCGACCAGCGGGGACAGATCGCGCAGGATCCCGAAGACCTGCTCGCTGACCTTCTTATAGGCATGGAAGCGGGGGTAGAGGAAGGCGGCATGGCCGCACAGCGCACGGGCCTCGCGGGTCGACATCGCCGATCGGACGCCGAATGTCCTGGCCTCGTAGGAAGCGGTGCTGACCACGCCGCGTCCGCCGATGCCGCCCACGACCACCGGCTTCCCGCGCAGGGACGGCTTGTCGCGCTGCTCGACCGAGGCGAAGAACGCGTCCAGGTCGAGATGCATCACCGACGCGTGCGCTCTCATGGTGGCAACCTATCTGGCGGCGGGGACAGTCTGTTTCGGGCCGTTGACCATCCACAGGAATGGTTGGGGAGGCGGTTGTTCACAGGCACGGTTATTGGCGCCGAAACTGTCGGTGGGTCGCGGCGATCGTGGTCGCATGACCACGAAACTCTCCATCGCCCGTCCCGAGGACGTCCTGGCGGCAGTTCCCGTCCTGCTCGGCTTCCAGCCCGAGAAGTCGCTCGTCATGCTGACCTTCGGCGGTGAGCATCAGGTCCACGGCAGGATCGACCTACCTCCGCCGGACGAGGTCGAGACCTGCCTGGACAGCCTGCTGCTGCCCGCCGTCCGCCACCAGGTGCGCGGTGTCCTGCTCGTCCTCTACGACAGTGGCCCACGCTTCGGGGTGAAGCTCGCCCGCCGGCTCGCCGAAAGGCTCGCCGAGTGCGAGATCGACCTGATCGGGTGCCTGCGGGTGCAGGACGGCCGCTGGTTCGACCCGCTCGGGTTCCACGACGTTCCCGACGACGGCGTGCCGTTCGACGTCGGTGCGCATCCGTTCCGCGCCCAGGCGGTCTACGACGGCCACCTGGTGCGCCGCTCGCGCACCGAGCTGGCCGCCTCGATCGCTGCAGTCCCCACGGCCGTCGCCGAGACCGAGGCGGCGCTGGGGCAGGCGGCGTCGATGAAGATCTACGAGGTCGGCCGGCTGGTCGACGACGCGGTCGCCGGGACGATGCTGTCGGCCGGTCAGATCGCCTCGCTGCTGCTCGCGCTGCGCGACCCGCAGCGGCGCGACGCCGCCTGGGGTGGGATGACCCGGGAGGAGGCCACGGCTCACGTGCGCCTGTGGACCGATGTCGTACGCCGCAGCCCCGACGACCACGTCGCCCACCCGGCCGCGGTGCTGGCCTTCGCCGCCTGGTTGGGCGGTGACGGCGCGCTCGCCTGGTGTGCCCTCGACAGGTGCTTCCGGAGCGAGCGCCACCACGGTCTCGGGGTGCTGGTCGCGCAGATGCTCGATGGTGCCGTTCCTCCGACGGCCTGGGAGGAGGCGCTCCGGTCGGACCGTCCGGCCTAGGTGCACCTAGTCGTTGCGGTAGCGCAGCCGCTTCCACCGGCGACTCAGCCCCGAGCGCGGGTCGAGCCACGCGTTGCGGGTCACCACGACGTACGTCAGGGGTGCTCCGATCTCCCGGAATGCCTGCCGGGCGGCGGCGAGCCAGCGGAGGTCGACGTCCTCGATCTCCAGGTCACCGGCGCCGATCTCCTCGGGCTTCGCTGCAGTCGAGCGAGTCAGCCACACGATCGGGTCGGGCACACCGACCCGGCGGCGCATGCTGTGGATGATGTCGGTGCGCAGCCACGGGTCGGTGGGCTCGTCCTCGCGATGCGCGTGGGCGACCTCCTTGCCGCCGGGGATGCCGAGATGGACGAGCGCCAGGAACGAGCGCCGGTGCTCGGTCGCGGTGTGGTCGAGCACAGCACGTCTCAGCCGCTTCTCGAGCACTGGCGAGAGCGGCTCGTGCAGCCCTTCGACGGATGTCTCGGACAGAGTGGGCATGGAGGCCATGGGCCCAGCGTGCAACGGATGCCGGAATCCCGCGACCCGCTTTCCACAGGCATGACCGCGTACTGCGCGGCGAGATGAGGCAGGATGTCCCTTATGCCTTCTCTCCACATCACCGGCGACGAGGCCGCCGACAAGCTGCTCTCCGAGGATCCGTTCGCGCTGCTGCTGGGTATGGCCCTGGATCAGCAGTATCGGATGGAGGATGCGTTCAAGGGAGGTCACAAGCTGGTGACCCGCCTCGGCCATCTGGATCCCGCCAAGATCGCCGAGATGGACCCCGAGGAGTTCAAGACGATCGCCTCGACGCCGCCGGCGATCCACCGGTTCCCCGGATCGATGTCGGCGAAGGTGCAGGGCATCGCGACGATCGTCACCAACGAGTACGGCGGCGACGTCACCCGGCTGTGGACCGAGGCCGCCAGCGGCAAGGACCTGCTCAAGCGGATCCAGGCGCTCCCGGGCTTCGGGAAGCAGAAGGCGCAGATCTTCGTCTCGCTGCTGGCCAAGCAGCTGGGAGTGCGGCCCGATGGCTGGCAGGAGGCCGTCGGTGACTACGCACTCGAGGGTTACCGTTCTGTGGCTGACGTCGTCGACGTTGCGTCGTTGCAGAAGGTACGTGACTACAAACAGCAGAAGAAAGCCGCAGCCAAAGCAGCCGGATGAGTTGCTGGGGGACATGATGCCCCGGATGGGGATTGTTCACCACCATCGTGGCAGAATGAATCTGCGGCTCTTGACGACCCCGGGCCCTGCCGCGCCCAAACTCAGTTTTGATAAGTCTCGACCAAGTTCGACGGAGAGGTGTTCGTGTCCTCGAACGCGCGCAAGATACCCGCTGAGGTACTCGCCCACCCTGCCGTGAAGGCACTGATCGACCAGGCCAAGCCAACCGGACGGGTCAGTCCCGACCAGGTCCGCCAGGCCAGCGAGGATGCCGCGGTCGAGCCCAGGCACCTCAAGGCACTGCTCGGTCACCTGAGCACGCTCGGCATCTCGGTGGACCTCGGCACCGCCGTCACCGGCCGTGCCGCGGCGGCGACGACCTCGACCCGCAAGACGACCACGGCCAAGGCGCCGGCGAAGAAGGC
>NZ_JBHVGB010000182.1:0-11831 GCF_042801335.1 Nocardioides sp. NPDC057577
TGGGCGCGCCGCCGGAGCCGCTTGGGGGCGGCGTGTCGAGACCAACACGGTGCCCTTCGCGCTTGATCGTGCCGTGTTGGTCTCGACACGCTCGGCCGCAGGCGGCCTCGCGGCTCGACCAGCGGTGCTGGCGGCTGGCGGTGCTGGCGGTGAACGAATTTTCGTTCACCGCGCAAAATCCACCCTTCCGAGGAGCCTCCGGGTGGTGACCACACCCGGGCCGGCGGCCCAGACCAGCCCCGAAGAAACGCGACAGCCTAGACCCAACCGTCAGCCGGCAAAGTCTGTAACAACCTCCCCAGAACCCCGTCGGTGCTAGGCCGAACAACCTCAGCCACCACGTCCCGCCCGGCCAGCCGCTGACTGATGTGCGCAGCCGCGCGCAGGACCAAGGGACCGAGCCGCTGCAGCTTCTCCAACGGGACCTGGCCGCCCAGCGAGATCGCCCCGAGCAGCCCCTCGTCCTGTACCGCGGCTCCCAGCGCCGAGACCCCTAGGACGAGCTCCTGGTTCTCGTAGGCGAGACCGTGGTGCGTACGGACCCGGGCCAGCTCCTGGTGCAGGCTGGCGAGGTCGCCGATCGTGCGTGGGCTGCGCTTGGGGACGCCTGCCGGGTAGAGCGCGTCCATCTCCTCGGCAGGGAGCCGGGCGAGCATCGCCTTGCCCATCGCGGTGGCATGAGCCGGGACCCTGCTGCCGACGGTGGTGGGCACGCCGGTGGGGCCGCGGCCGGAGATGCGGTCGAGCACGAGCACGTCGTCACCGATCAGCACGCCGAGGTGGACCATGAGCCCGGTGTCGAGGTGCAGCCGGTTGAGCACCGGTGCCGCGACCGCGCGCAGCTCGGGGTGCTCGACCAGCGAGTGCCGAGCGGCGGAGGCTCCGGCCGAGAGGGCGTAGCCGTCGGGGCGCCGCTGGATCCACCCGGTGACGAGCAGCTGGTCGAGGATCCGGTGGACCGTGGAGCGCGGCAGGCCGGTGCGGACCGCGATCTCGTCGAGGCGGAACCGTGCGCCGGGCTCGTCGAAGACCCTCATGATGAGCGCGATCCGGCCGACCATCGAGACCGGGGCGTCCTTGCCCTCGCTGTCGGTGCGGTTCTTCTTGGCCTGCGTCACCACGGGTCTGTCGCCTCCTCGGACAGTTTCGATGATAGGACTTCTCAGCCCCACCGGTCGTTCCATCCCCACAGATCTGCGGCCTGGACCGGCCGCTGCGTACCCAGCCCGAAGCGGCCGCGGTGGAAGACCAGCGGCGGTACCTCCGCGCCCAGCTCCAGACCGAGCACCCGGCACACCGCGATGTCGTGGTCCCCGGCGACGTGTACGTCCTCGAGCGAGCAGTGCACCCGCAGCAGTGCGCCGGGGAGCGAAGGGGCTCCCCAGGCGGACAGCTCGTGGTCCAGACCCTCGAACCGTGCTCCGGCGCGCGAGCCGAAGCGACCGCAGACCTCGATCTGGTCCTCCGTCAGCACGTTGACGCACAGCGTGCCGGCCGAGCGGATCCGGCCCCAGGCGCGCCCCTCCCGCCCGGCGCAGAACATCACCAGCGGCGGCTCGAGGGAGACCGATGCGAACGACTGGCAGGTGAAGCCGACCGGCTCCCCGTCGGCCACCGCCGTCACCACGGTGACCCCGCTCGCGAAGGCGCCCATGGCGCGGCGCATCCCCTCCGGGGTCGGGTCGAGCGGCTCGGCCGGAGGACTCTGCGGAGCGGTCGGGAGCGCGAAGGCGGTCATTCCTCGACGGTAGGTGCGGTCGAGGAGGCAGGGCTCGCCTGTCCCGTTCATCGGGAACCTGCCCGAGGGTCCCGTTGGATGGGACCGCCGCCCCGGGATGCGCTCCGACGCGCCACCGTTCGAGGTCCCGCACCACCCCGGAAGGAGGACCGGTGAACCAGCCCGCAAGCAGCCCGTCGATCAGCCCGGCCGGCGGCGTCGTGATCGACCACGAGGTCGCCCGCTTCCTGGCGCTCCTCAACGAGGGCTTCCCGCCGGTGCAGACGATGGCCGCAGCCGACGCCCGCGCGGCGGTCGCCGCCCGTCGTACGCCGCTCACGAACGCCGACGACGTCCGCTCGGCCACCGACGTCGGCATCGACACCGGGACCGGCCGGATCGGCGCCCGGGTCTACCGGCCCCATGGACCCGAGGACGTACGCCGTCCGCTGATCGTCTTCCTGCACGGTGGCGGCTTCGTCTTCTGCGACGTCGAGAGCCACGACGGCTTCTGCCGACAGCTCTCCCGCGAGGTCGACGCGGTCGTGGTCTCCGTCGACTACCGGCGCGCCCCCGAGCACCGGGCGCCGACCGCCGCCGAGGACGCGTACGCCGCCCTGGTCTGGGCGAGCGAGCGCCACGACGAGCTCGGCACCGACCCGGCGCGCGTCCTGGTCGCCGGCGACAGCGCGGGCGGCAACCTTGCCGCCGTCGTCGCGCTGGTGGCCCGCGACCGCAACGGCCCGGCGCTGGCCGGGCAGGCGCTGCTCTACCCGGCGATCGACCCCGCGTGCGACACCTCGAGCTTCGAGACCTACGCGGAGGGCCACTTCAACACCGCGGCGGCGATGCGCTGGTACTGGGAGCAGTATCTCGGCGCGGACCGGACCCTCCCCGAGCCGCCCGAGCTGGCCGCACCCAGCCGCGCGGCGAGCCTGACCGGCCTGCCGCCCGCGGTCGTCGTGGTCACCGGTGCCGACCCGCTGCGCTCCGAGGGCGAGGCGTACGCCGCCCGGCTGGCCGCCGACGGCGTCCCGGTCCTCGCCCGGACCTACCCGCGCCTGTTCCATGGCTTTCTGACCATCCTCGCGCTGCGCGCCGGGGCGTCCGCCCGCGAGCTGCTGTACGCCGACCTGCGCCGCCTGCTCTCCGTCGGGTCCACGGCAGGGGCACCGGCATGACCGCCCCCGTCATCGACCTGACCGGCAAGGTCGCGCTGGTCACCGGCGCGGCCGGCGGGCTCGGTGCGGCCGTCGCGGCAGCGTTCGCGGACGCCGGTGCCCACGTCGTCCTCGCCGACACCGATCTGGCCGGCGCCACCCGCACCGCCGAGGAGATCGGCGGCAGCGCCGAAGCGGTCGAGCTCGACGTCCGCGACCCGGACGCCTGGCAGCGCGCGACCGCGCGACTCCTCGAGCAGCACGGCCACTGGGACGTACTCGTCAACAACGCCGGCGTCTATCGCAAGGCCCCGCTCGCGGAGATGGCGGATGACGAGATCGCCCTGGTCCTCGACGTCAACCTGCGTGGCACCGTGCTCGGCACCCGGGCGGCGGCTCGGTCGATGGCCGACGGCGGCGCGATTGTGAACATCTCCTCGACCGCCGGGCTCGCCGGCCACCGCCACGCCCTCGTCTATTCCGCCACCAAGTTCGGCGTCCGCGGCGTCACTCGCTCAGCGGCCCTCGAGCTGGGGGAGCGCGGGATCCGGGTCAACGCGGTGTGCCCGGGCCCGATCGTGACCTCGATGATGCGCGCCGACCAGGTCGACTGGTCGGCCGTACCCCTGTCCCGGGCGGCCGAACCCCGCGAGGTCGCCGCCCTCGTCACCTACCTCGCCAGCGACGCGGCCGCCTACTGCACCGGCGGCGACCACACCGTCGACGGCGGCCTGAGCGCCTGAACCCAGGAGAGACCGAATGAACGCACCCACGGACACACCTCGCGACCTCGTCATCGTGGGCGCCGGCCTTGCCGGCGTCTACGCGATGTACCGCGCGCTGGAGAAGGGCCTCGACGTCGTCGGTGTCGAGGCCGGCGAGAGCGTCGGCGGCACCTGGTACTGGAACCGCTACCCGGGCGCCCGCTGCGACGTCGAGAGCGTCGACTACTCCTACTCCTTCGACCGCGAGCTCGAGAAGGACTGGAAGTGGACCGAGCGGTTCGCGACCCAGGCGGAGATCCGCTCGTACTTCGACCACGTCGCCGACCGCTACGACCTGCGCCGCCACTTCAGCTTCGGCCGCCGCGTCACGTCCGCCCACTTCGACGAGCGGACCTCGCTGTGGACGGTCACCCTCGACGACGGCACCCGGCACCGGACCCGCTTCGTGATGATGGCGACCGGCTGCCTCTCCGTCCCGATCCGTCCCGACCTCCCCGGCGTCGAGGAGTACGCCGGCACTCAGCTGTTCACCGCCCAGTGGCCCGAGGAGCCCGTCGACCTGACCGGCAAGCGGGTCGGCCTGATCGGCACCGGCTCGTCCGGCATCCAGGTGGCCCCGATTCTCGCCGAGCAGGCCCAGTCGCTGATCGTCTTCCAGCGCAGCGCCAACTACACGGTGCCGGCGCGGAACCGGCCGCTCACCGAGGAGGAGTGGCGGCAGGTCCAGGAGACCTATCCGGAGCGCCGGGCGGCCTCGCGCTATGCGCCGGCGGGCTCGCTGAGCACCACCCACGCGCAGAAGGCGACCGAGGTCGACGCCGAGGAGCGGCAGCGCGCCTTCGAGGCGCGCTGGCAGGAGGGCGGGGTGCTGTTCGCAAAGACCTTCCCCGACCAGAGCAGCGACATCGTCGCCAACGACTACGCCCGCGAGTTCGCGGAGTCGAAGATCCGGGAGATCGTCGAGGACCCCGAGGTCGCCGAGGACCTGATCCCGAGAGACCACCCGATCGGCACCAAGCGGATCGTCACCGACACCGGCTACTACGAGATGTACAACCGCGACGACGTCGAGCTGGTCAACCTGCGCAAGCACCCGGTCGAGCAGGTCACCGCCTGGGGCATCAAGACCGACGATGCCTCGTACGAGCTGGACGTGATCGTCTTCGCGACCGGTTTCGACGCGCTCACCGGCGCGCTCACCTCGATCGACGTGCGCGGTGCCCGTGGCGCGGTGCTCGCCGAGGAGTGGGAGCACGGCCCACAGACCTACCTCGGGCTCGGCGTCGCCGGCTTCCCGAACCTGATCACCCTCAACGGCCCTGGCAGCCCGTCGGTGCTCGCCAACATGTCGACGCACACCGAGCAGCAGGTCGACTGGGGCATGGACCTCATCGAGTTCTGCCGGGCCAACGGCATCGACCAGGCCGAGCCACGCCGCGACGCCGCCGAGAAGTGGACCGAGCACCTCGGCGAGGTCGCCGAGGGGACGCTCTTCACCCGCGCCGCGTCCTGGTACATGGGCGCCAACATCGAGGGCAAGACCCGCACCTTCATGCCCTACATCGGCGGCTTCGGCACCTACCGCCGGCTGTGCGACGAGGCCCGCGACAACGGCTTCGAGGGCTATGTCCTGACCCGCGCGTCGTCGGGGGCCACGGCATGAGCACGTACGACGCGACCCGGCGCGAGCTCGCGACCGACGCCGGCATCCTCGTCTACCACGAGTACGGCGAGGGCCCGCCGCTCCTGCTGCTGCACGGCTCCGGGCCCGGCGTGACCGGCTGGCGCAACTTCCACCAGAACCTGCCCGCGCTGGGTGCCCACTTCCGGTGCCTGGTCCTCGAGCTGCCCGGCTTCGGCGTCAGCCACGACATCGACGAGTCGCCGTTCGCGGCGGCCGGTCCCGCGGTGGTCCGCTTCCTTGACGGCATGGGCCTCGGCCCGGTCCCGGTGATCGGCAACTCGATGGGCGGCGTGGTCGCGGCCCAGCTCGCGATCGCCCGCGCCGACCTGTTCTCGAAGATCGTCACCGTCGGCGGCATCGGCGCCACCGTCTTCGGCGCCGGCCCAGGCGAGGGCATCGTCCGGCTGACCGACTTCGTCGAGAACCCGACCCGGGAGGGCCTGATCCAGTGGCTGCGGTCGATGGTCTTCGACCAGGCGATGGTCACCGAGGAGCTGATCCAGCAGCGCTGGGACCTCGCCACCGAGCCCGAGACCCTCGCCTCGGCACGGAGGATGTACGGCCGCGAGGCCAACGCCGCCCGGGCCGCGATGGCCGCCGCGAGCGACCGGCCGCCGTACTGGGCGATGCTGCACAAGATCACCGCACCCGTCCTGCTGACCTGGGGACGCGACGACCGGGTCAGCCCGGTCGACATGGCACTGGTGCCGATGCGCACCATTCCGAACGCCGAGCTGCACGTCCTGCCGCGCTGCGGCCACTGGGCGATGATCGAGCAGCAGGCCGCCTGGGAGGCGGCGGTGCTCGCCTTCCTGACCCGAAAGGCTGACCCCCGAAAGGATATGAAGGCATGACCACCAACGACCACACCGCACAGGTACGCGCCCGCATCGACGAGCACGCCGACGAGCTGGCCGCCCTGGGGCGAGCCAACGAGGACCTCGGCCGCCTCGACGACCAGGCCGCCAAGGTGCTGCGCGACTCAGGTGTCATGCGGCTCCTGCAGCCGAAGCAGCACGGCGGCCGCGAGGCCCACCCGCGCGACTTCGCCGAGACCGTCATGCGGATCGCCGGGCTCGACGGCGCGACCGGCTGGGTGGCCGGCATCGTCGGCGTGCACCCCTGGGAGATGGCGATGGCCGACGAGCGGGTCCAGGAGGAGGTGTGGGGGAGCGACCCGGACACCTGGATCGCCTCGCCGTACGCCCCCATGGGCGTGCTCACTCCTGTCGAGGGTGGCTACACCCTGAAGGGGCGGTGGCAGTTCTCCTCGGGCACCGACCACTGCGACTGGATCTTCCTCGGGGCGATGGTCGGCGACGCCGACGGCAAGCCCGCCCAGCCGGTGACCCAGGCGCACGTGATCCTCCCGCGTGCCGACTACACCATCGTCGCGGACTCCTGGGACGTCGTCGGCCTGCGCGGCACGGGCAGCAAGGACATCGTCGTCGAGGAC
This sequence comes from Nocardioides sp. NPDC057577, assembly GCF_042801335.1. NCBI lineage: Bacteria > Bacillati > Actinomycetota > Actinomycetes > Propionibacteriales > Nocardioidaceae > Nocardioides > Nocardioides sp. NPDC057577. Next base: position 6,743 of record NZ_JBHVGB010000182.1, read on the forward strand.
GCGTACGTCCCGGCGTACCGGACGCTGCTCTACAACGACGTCGCCGACGGAACCGCCGCGAAGCGTGCCGGCCTGACCGAGACCGGCTACCACGTGCCGTTCTCGTGCGTCTTCCCGCTCGGCATCACCTCCGCCGTCATCGGCATCTGCGAGGGCGCGCTCGCGCACCACGCCGCTTGGCAGGCCTCCCGGACGACGATCTCCGGCGCCGCGAGCAAGGACGACCCCTACGCCCTGTACGCCCTGAGCGAGGCCGCCGCCGACATCGCCGCCTCCCGCGCCGCGCTGCTCGACAACGTCACCGGCATGTACGACGCCGTGGCCCGTGGACACGTTCCCACCTTCGCCGAGCGGGCCGCAGGGCGGCGTACGCAGGTCCAGGCGGCCTGGCGCGCGGTCCGGGCGCTCGACGAGGTCGTCGCCCGCTCGGGTGGCAACGCGATGCGGATGGACAACCCGATCCAGCGGTTCTGGCGCGACGCGCACACCGGCTTGGCCCACGCGATCCACGTGCCAGGCCCGACCTTCCACGCCGCGGGTCTCGGCGACCTCGGCCTCGAGCCGCCGGCCGGTCCGCTGCGCTCGATGATCTGACGCCACCACCGAACAGGAGCACCCCATGACCCATCTGCGCGGACTCGGCTATCTCCGGGTCCAGGCCACCGACCTGGCCCGCTGGCGCGAGCTGACCATCGACGCGCTCGGCTTCGCCGAGGGCACCGGTCCCGACCCCGACGGCCTCTACCTGCGGATGGACGAGCGCCGGGCCCGGCTCATCGTCCTGCCCGGCGAGACCGACCGGGTCCAGGCGGTCGGCTGGGAGGTCCGCGACACCGCGGACGTGGCCCGTGTCGCCGCCGACGTCGAGGCCTCCGGCCGCGGCGTGAAGACGCTGACAACCGAGGAGTGCGCCGAGCGTGGCGTCGAGCAGGCGATCTCGTTCGAGGACCCGGCCGGGACCGTGCTCGAGGTCTTCTGCGGACCGGTCCTCGACCACAGCCCGGTCGTCACGAAGTGGGCGCAGCGGTTCCACACCGGTGCCGAGGGGATGGGCCACGTCGTCCTGCCCACGACCTCGCCGGCGGAGACCACCGCGTTCTACACCGACGTGCTGGGCTTCCTGACCCGCGGCTCGATGCGGGTCCCCGGTGACCGCCGGGTGCAGTTCCTCGGCATCAACCGCCGCCACCACAGCCTGGCCATCTGCCCCGCCCCGCACGACGAGGCGCCCGGCATGGTGCACCTGATGGTCGAGGTCGACGAGCTCGACGCCGTCGGCCGCGCGCTCGACGAGGTCAACAAGCGGGAGTTCTCCATCTCCTCGACCCTGGGCCGCCACACCAACGACAAGATGATCTCGTTCTACGTCCGGGCACCGGGCGGCTGGGACATCGAGTACGGCTGGGACGGCATGCTCGTCGACGAGACCTCCTACACGGCCGAGGAGATCACCGCCGACAGCTACTGGGGCCACGACTGGTCCGGCTCCGAGCCGCTGGCCGCGTTCGTCCCCCGATGACCGCGAGCGTCACCGACACCGACGTCCTGGTGGTCGGAGTCGGTTGTGCCGGCGCGGCGGCCGCCCTCGAGGCGGCCCGCGCCGGTGCATCCGTCGTCGCCCTCGACCGGGCAGCCCCCGGTGGCTCGTCGGCCGTCTCCGGCGGCGAGCTCTACCTCGGCGGCGGCACGGCGCTGCAGCAGGCCTGCGGCATCGAGGACGACCCGGACCTGATGTACGCCTACCTCCACGAGGCGCTCGGGCCGCACCCGGACGCGGAGAAGTTGCGGCTCTACTGCGACGGCAGCGTCGAGCACTTCGACTGGTTCCGCGGGCTCGGAATCACCTTCAACCCGAGTCTGTACGACGGTGTCTCCTGGCTGCCGCCGACCGCCGACGGTCTGATGTGGCTCGGTGAGAACGCCTGGCCGTTCACCGAGCTCGCCCGTCCGGTCCCGCGCGGCCACCGGCCCGCCACCGACGGGTTCGGCGGCTGGGTGCTCATGGACCGGCTGACCGCCGCGGTCCGCGAGGCCGGGGTGGACATCCACCCCGACACCCGGGTCACCGGCCTGCTCCAGGACGACGGTGGCCGCGTCGTCGGCGTCCGGGCCCGCCGTTTCGGCGAGGACATCACCTACCGTGCCCGCCGTGGCGTCGTCCTCGCCACCGGCGGCTTCGCCGACAACGACACCATGGTGGCCGATCACGCCCCGGCGCTGATCGGGCACAAGGCGGTCAGCGACGGCCTCGACGACGGCAGCGGCATCCGTCTCGGCGTCGCCGCCGGCGGCAGCGTACGCCGGATGGCGGCGACCCAGATCGCGCTGTCGGTCGTCCCCGCCCTCGCCTGTCGGGGGATGCTCGTCGACGGCCTCGGGCAGCGCTTCGTCAACGAGGACGTCTACCCGGGCCGTTTCAGCCAGGCCGCGGTGCTCCACCGCCCCGGGCCGTGGTTCACCCTCGTTGACGAGAAGGGCTGGGAGGACGTCCCCGAGCGCGAGCGCTGGGGCGTACAGCCGGCTGTCGTCGCCGAGACCCTGGCCGAGGTCGAGACCGAGCTCGGCCTCCCGCCGGGCTCGCTCGAGGACACCGTCGCCCGTTACAACCGCGACGCCACTGCGGGCGAAGACACCCGCTTCCACAAGGACCCGCGCTGGCTGCGCCCCCTCGAGGGCCCGTACGCCGCGGTCGACGCGCGCCGCGGCTTCGACCCCGACGGCAGCGGCCCGCGCGCCGGCACCGGCGTCTCCGGGTTCACCCTCGGCGGCCTGCGTACGTCCGTGGACGGCGAGGTCCTCGACGACTCCGGCAGCCCCGTCCCAGGCCTGTTCGCAGCCGGCCGGGTGACCTCCGGGATCCACGGCGAGGGCTACGTCAGCGGCACCTCGCTGGGGGATGGCACCTTCTTCGGCCGCCGCGCCGGCCGCGCGGCCGCCCGGGCCTGACACCGGTCCCACTCGCCGAGATCCGCGCCCCGCGGGACCACACCCGCGGTGGACCATCGGCGGTATGAGCCAAGAGATCCTGGACGCGGTCCGAACGCTGCTGCCGACGATCGCCGCACGTTCCGGTGTCGCCGACGAGGCCCGGGCGCTGCCGGCGGAGACGCTCGAGGAGCTCGTCTCCGCCGGCGTGCTGCGGATGCTGCAGCCCAAGCGCTATGGCGGCAGCGAGGCGCACCCGCTGGAGTTCTTCGAGGTGGTGCTTACGCTCGCCGGGGCCTGTGGGTCGACCGGCTGGGTGGCCTCGGTCCTCGGTGTCCACCCCTGGCACGTCGGTCTGTTCCCGGAAGCCGCCCAGGACGATGTCTTCGGCGCCGATCCGGACACGGTCGTGTGCTCCGCCTACGCCCCGGTCGGCCGCCTCGAACCGGTCCCCGGTGGCTACGAGCTGACCGGGCGCTGGTCCTTCTCCAGCGGCTCCGACCACGCCCAGTGGGTACTGCTCGGTGCGCTGCTGCCCGGCGCCGACGGCCGCCCGGAGTTCGTCACCACCCTTGTCCCGCGTGCGGACTTCCGGGTCGTCGACGTGTGGGACGTCGTGGGCCTGCGTGGCACCGGCAGCAACGACGTGGTCGTCGAGCGCGCGTTCGTCCCGGCGCACCGCACGCTGGCCCACCGTGAGCAGCAGGAGCTGCGCGGACCTGGGCAGGAGGTCAACCCTGGACCGCTCTACCGGATGCCGTTCGCGTCGGTGTTCACCACGGCCGTCACCGCCCCCGTGGTCGGCGCGGTGAGCGGCTGCCTCGAGACGTACCTCTCCAGCATGCGCGAGCGGGTCCGGGTCAGCCCTGCCGGCGGTCGCTTCGCCGAGGACCCGTACGCCCAGGTGGCCGTTGCGAGGGCCTCCTCCGAGGTCGAGGCGGCTGCCCTGCTGATGGACCGCAACATCAGCGCCCTCTATGACATCGCGGTACGCGGCGAGGAGATCCCGATGGAGCTGCGGCTGCGCACCCGGCGCGACCAGGTGCTCGGCACCGAGCGGGCGCTGGGCGCTATCGACCTGCTGTTCAAGACCGCCGGCGGCAACTCGCTGCACCGTGGCAACCCGATCGAACGGGCCTGGCGCGACGCCCACGCCGGAAGCGTCCACGTCGCCAACGACGTCGAGCGCGCGCTCGCCGGTTACGGGCGGCACGCGTTCGGCCTGCCGGTCGACGACGCTCTCGTCTGAGTCCCGGAGTCCTGTCCTGTCGAGCGGGACTGCGCCCGTCAGGAGTGTGACGTGGGCCTCAGAGTCGGGGTCAGAACCACCATCCCGACTGGAGGCACCATGAACAACCTGGACAACAAGGTCATCGTCATCACCGGAGGAACGTCCGGCATCGGGCTCGCAGCCGCCGAGCGCGTGCTGCGGAACGGCGGCACGGTGGTCATCACCGGCCGCGACGCCGAGAAGGGGAAGAAGGCCCTCTCCGAGCTCGGCACCGACCGGGCCAGCTACCACCAGCACGACGCCTCCTCGCGGGAGAGCTGGGACGCCCTGGTCGCGGCGGTCCTCGCCGAGCACGGCCGCATCGACGGCCTCGTCAACAACGCCGGCCTCTCGGCCACGCCGGTGCCCGTCGACCAGGAGAGCATCGAGTCCTGGGAGACGATCGTGGCCACCAACCTCAGCGGCCCGTTCCACGGCATGCAGGCGGTCATCCCCGGCATGAAGGAGAACGGCGGCGGCTCGATCGTCAATGTCTCCTCCAGCGGCGGCCTGATCGGCCTGCCGCTCACCTCCAGCTACGCCGCGGCCAAGTGGGGTCTGCGCGGGCTGACCCGGGTCGCCGCGCTGGAGCTGGCCGGCAAGAAGATCCGGGTCAACACCGTGCACCCCGGGATGGTTTACACGCCCATGACAGCGGTCAGCGCCGGCCTGGTCGAGGGAGAGGGCAACTATCCGCCCGCCCCCATGGGACGGGTCGCCAACGCCGCCGAGATCGCGGGCGCGATCGTCTACCTGCTCTCCGACGACGCCTCCTACACCACCGGTGCCGAGCTCGCCGTCGACGGCGGCTGGACCGCGGGCATCGCGCCCCGGGCGCTGCTGGGCGACGAGCTGGCCACGGCGTTCTTCGGCTGACACGGCGCACGAGAGGGG
>NZ_JBHVGB010000183.1:0-11777 GCF_042801335.1 Nocardioides sp. NPDC057577
GGTCCATGACAGGACCGGCCACGGTGCTTTTGGGTGGCGTGATCAGCTCGTGGCGAACGGCAGCACCAGCCGCGACGGATGCTCGGCATCGCGGTAGATCTTGTGCGTGGTCGGTCGCCCGATGGGCAGGTGGAACGAGTCGGGCGGGAGCAGCGCGTTGTGCTCGTCCTGCATCGGCTCATTGGCGGAGAGCTCTACGACGAGCCGGTGACCCGGCAGGATCGTGGCCGCGAACGGGTAGATGCGCAGGACGTACTCGTTGATCTCGCCGGGCACCACCGGCGCCCGGCGGGTGTGCGGGTGGATCGGGCTGCCCTCGGTGGTGCGCTCCAGGTCGAGCTCTCGCTGGCTCGCCTTCAGGTAGGCGGTGGACACGAGCCGGCGCTTGCCCGAGGGCGCGTAGTCCCAGATCCGGGCGATGAGGTTGGTGTCGTCCTGGTCGATCTCGGCGTACACATGGAACGCGCCGGTGCCCAGCAGCTCCATCGGCACCTCGAGCGCCGGGGTGGACCAGGTCAGCATCCCGATGGTGTCGGTGGTGATGATCGGCGCCTGGAAGTAGCCCTCGTAGCCGGCGACGTCGGTGCCGAAGCGCTCCGGCGTCTCCGACAGCTTCTGACGGCCGCGCAGGTAGAGCGCCTTGTGCTCGGCCTGCTTCGGCGGCCACGACTCGGCCTCGACGTAGTGCCTCGTGCCCTCCATGAAGACCGAGACGGCCGGCTCCTTCTCGATGCCGTTGTCGATGCCCTTGAGCCACTTGTCGTACCAGCGGAACATCTCGTCGTGGTCCTCGACCCATGGCCGTGACTGCATCGGCGGATAGGGGCCGATGGTCAGCTTCTTGTGCTTCGAACCGATGTTGAGGAAGGTCTCGATCGTGGAGTCGAGCGTCCAGCCGCGGCCCTGCTCCATCGTGAGCCAGACCGGGATGTCGATGTTCTTGGCGAGGTTGACCGGGTTGCGCTCCTCGTACCACTCGCCGTCGAGGTCGTTGGTGATGATGTCGAACCACGCCTCGTGGTGCTTCGGGTAGTGCAACGTGTGGACGAGGTTCGGCCAGGCCTGGACGTCGGGGTCGGCGAGACGCTCGGCCACTCGGGCCTTCACCTCCTCCTCGGGCACGCACTCGAGCATCCGTGAGGTGGTGCGGTCGGTGAACGCCCAGCCGGAGTCACCGCCTCGCCCCTCGCGGGCTGCGCGCGGCATGAACCACATGACGCCGCCGTGGTAGGTCGTCTCGTAGAAGTCGTAGTGGCCACCGGAGACGAAGATCGCCTTCAGCGAGGGCGGGCGCTCGGCCGCCGCGAGCACCTGCATCGAGCCGAAGTAGGAGATGCCGATCATGCCGACATTGCCGTCGCACCACGGCTGCGCGGCGACCCACTCGATGAAGTCGTACGCATCCTGGCCCAGCGGCACACCACCGGCGTTGTAGTTGCCGACGTGGTCGCCCTCGGAGGCTCCGGAGCCACGCAGGTCACCGATCACGTGGACGTAGCCTTCGGCCACGACGCGGGCGATGTCACCGGCCTCGATGCAGCCGTCCCACAGCGGGGATGGCCGGCGCTGCGGCGGGATGGTCAGGGCGAGCGCCTGGAGCTCCTTGCCGTAGGGCGAGAGCGCGACCAGCGCGGGGCGCGGGCCTTCGACGTCGCCGCCGTAGGCATCGGCGGCGAGCTTCACGCCGTCGCGCATGGGCACGCTGAGGTCCTTGTGGACGGTGATCTGCTCGGTGCCCGCCTGGATCGTGCGGATGTCGGTCATGAGTGCTCCTTCAGCATCCGGTAACCGTGAAGGGAGGTGAAGAACGGCGATGGCTCCAGGGTCGGGTCTCCCCCGTAGCCGAGCTCGGTGGCAATCTGTTCGAAGGGCGAGCAGCGCGAGTCGGTCTCGACGGGCTGGAAGCTGGTGATCGCAGCCCGGATCTCGGCCTCCCGGGCCAGGCTCGCCTCCAACGCCTCGCGAGCGCCGGCGGCGTCGAGCACGACCGGGAACGGGCTGCCATCGACGCGCCGGTAGGGGTGGCCCAGGAACAGCCGGCCCGGCTCGAGGGCGAGCACCTTCTGCAACGAGGCGCGGTAGGCATCGGGATCCTCGAACCCCGGGAAGCCGCTGGCCGCGCCGTAGCCCTGCGCCGCGTCGCCGATGAAGACGTCGTTCGACCCCTCGATGACGTACGCCACTGCGCCTGGCGTGTGCCCCGGCACCGCGGCGACGCGCACCGAGACCCCGCCGAGGTCGAGCGCGTCACCGTCCGCGACGGTCAGGGAGGGCGTCATCTCACCCGAGATCGCCTCGAGGACCTCGGCCGACTTCTCAGCTTCGAGTGCGGCCGCGTCCACGTAGTCGCCGCGTAGCGCGAGGGCCTCCTCGACGTGCGCGCGCCGGGAGCTGAGGAAGTGTGCGTCGGTCTGCGAGATGACCACCTTCGCCTGGCGGCCGGTGGCCTCCCACAGTGCGTGGGCACCTCCGACGTGGTCGATGTGACCGTGCGTCAGCAGGATCCACCTCACGTCCTCGATCCGTCTCCCGAGCTTCTCGAGCTCGGCGGGCACCCCGGCGGCTGATGCGGCGACTCCGGTGTCGACGAGGGCGAGCTCCGGGGCGTCGATGAGGAAGCTGAAAAGCGCGAACCGCCCCCAAGGAGCGGCGATCGGGTGGACATCGACGGCCATCAGCCCTCCCGCAGGAACTCGGTGATGGTCTCGAAGACCTGGGCGAACTCCGGGATCTGAGAGAAGTTCTGGACGAACCCGTGGTTCGCGCCCTCCCAGCGCACCGCGTTCACCTCGATCCCGGCCTCCCGCAGCCTCTGGGCATAGCGCTCCCCCTCGTCGCGCAGCGGGTCGAACTCCGCGGTCACGACCAGCGCCTTGGGCAGACCCTCGAACGAGGTCCGTTTGATCGGCGAGACGAGCGGGTTGTCGGGGTCGGCGCCGGAGTCGAGGTAGAACGCGTTGAACGGCTTCAAACCGGCAGTTTCCAGGCCGTAGCCGGTCGCGTTCTCCACCAGTGAGGGGTAGCGCGTCTCGTCGAAGTCGAGGTCGAGCGAGGGGTAGAAGAGGATCTGGTGGGTCACGGCGTCGTAGCCGTCGTCCGTGGCCATCGCGGCCACCACCGCCGCGAACGTGCCGCCGGAGGAGTCGCCCGCGACAGCGAGCGTCGAACCGTCCCAGCCGAGCTTCTCGCCGTTCTCCTGCACCCACCGCACCGCGGCGTAGCAGTCGTGGAGGCCCGCCGGGAACTCGTTCTCCGGAGCCAGCCGGTAGTCCACCGAGACGACCTTCAGACCGGTCGCCCTCGCGAGATGGCGCGCGACGTGGTCGTGGGTGTCCAGCGACCCCAGGAAGAACGCGCCGCCGTGGAAGTAGACGATGACACCGGACGCGTCGGTGGAGTCGGCGTAGATCCTGACAGGTACGTCACCCGCCGACATGTCCTCGACCGACGCGATCGGCAGCCGGTCCCCGAGCGGCGGAACGTGGCTGGCCTCTCCGGCGCGCATCGCGACCGGGTCGAGCACGGCGGAAGGGGCGGGAAGCGTCGCCAGAACCTTGGCGACCTCGGGATGGATGGGCATCTGTGATCAGCCCTCCTGACGTCCGGAGTTCGGCTTCTGACCAGGAAAGACGTCGTTGACCTCGTCCTCGCTCCAGCCCTGACGGGAGATCCGCTGCAGCTCGTCGGTGACCGGCTTGCGCTCGGCGACGTACGCCTCGAGCGCCTCCGGCACCGAAGCCGCCGCGACCAGGGCGCCGGCAAGAGCGCCGGCGTCCAGGATCGCCGAGTTGGCGCCCTGGCCCTGGTGGTGACACATGGCGTGAGCGGCGTCGCCGAGCAGGACCACCGAGTCGGTGGACCACCGCTCGACGGGGTCGATGTCGTAGACCGCGCGCTTGTTGACCGCGGCGAGGTCGAGCCGTCGGGTGGCATCGACGATGCGGGGGTCGAAGCCCTCCACCGTCTTCAGGATGTAGTCGAGGTCGACCTCGGGCGCCCAGGTGCCGTCGACGTCCAGGGCGGTGATGTCGAAGGAGACCTGTCCCCGGGAGAGCAGCGGGAGGAGGTAGACCTTGGTGCCGCGGCCGATGTACATCCGCAGCTTGCCGTCGGCGACCAGGCTCAGCAGGTCGGCGTCCTCGACGACGACTCGGTAGGCGTGCTCCCCGGCGAAGACCGGCTGGGCATCGGTGAAGAGCTGCTCGCGGATCACCGACTTGATCCCGTCGGCGGCGACGACCAGGTCGTAGGTCTCGCTCTGGCCATCGGCGAAGCTCAACGTCGCGCTCGGGCCGTTGTCGGCGATCTTCTCCAGCCGGTGACCGAGCTTGACCATGCTCTTCGGCAGGGTGGCGAAGAGCGCCTCGATGAAGTCACCGCGGTGGATCAGGTGGGTGGTCACTCCGTGCGCGTCGACCTCGGGCCAGATCTCCTCGGCGATCGGGTGACCTTCGGCGGTGAGGATCTGGAAGGACTCCGAGGCGTTGGAGACGCTCGTGATGGCCTCCAGCTCACCCCAGGCGCGGAACTGTGCCAGCGAGGAGGGTCGCAGCCCGATCCCGGCGCCGACCTCCTTGATCTCGGAGGCCTGCTCGTAGACGGTGACGTTCGCGCCGGCCACGGTGAGCGCCTTGGCGGCGGCCAGGCCGCCGTAGCCGCCGCCGACGATCGCGATGGTGAGGTTCTTCAGGTCCATGGTGGTCTTTCAGTTCGTGGAGAGGGAGGACAGCGCGGGGCTCTGCTGGCCCAGGCTCTGCTGATCCAGGAAGGCAGCGGGGAGCTCGACGAAGATCCGGTGGATCGTCTCCTCGGTGACACCGTTCTCGCGCAGGGCGGGCAGCAGGGTCTCGAAGAGGTAGTTGACGGTGTGGCCCTTGACCCCCGGCCAGCCCAGGGGCGAGCAGTTGGCGTCCGCGGAGGCGAGGACGGAGTCGACCAAGCCGTCGCGCAGGTAGCCGAGGAAGTGCTCGAGCCGCTCGGCGCGGGGACGCCCCCAGAACGGCGGGTCTGGCAGCTCCAGGTCGTAGCCGAAGGTGTCGAAGCCGATCCGCCCGCCTTGCGCAGCGATCCAGCGGTCCTTCACCTTGCCCTGGGAGACACCGTCGTCGGCGTGACCGAAGAGCACCCGGTGCAGCGGCAGCCCCTCCTCCGCGAAGACCTCGACGGCCGGCTCGACGTCGACGGCGAGATGAGTGAAGATCGGCACTCCGGTGGCGAGGGCAGCACGGGCGGCGGCCCGGTAGATCCGCAGGTCCAGCGGCTTCATCCGGAATCCGCGGGAGACACCGACCTTGATGATCCCGGCTCGTGCGGTGGTGCCGGGGATGCCGACGGTGATCTCGTGGACGAACTGCTCGGTCAGGTACTCCACCGAGGCCCGCTCGAAGAACGGCAGCGCGGTGTCGCCGCCGACGAACCCGGTCGAGGCGACGATGTGCACTCCGGTCTTCTCCGAGAGCGACTGGTAGTAGGGGACGTCGCGGCCGTTGCAGATGCCGGTGGCGTCGACGAACGTCGCAGCACCGTAGGGCCGAGTGTTCTCGGCGAACCTCCGCAGCTTCGGCACCGTCTCCTCGTAACGGATCTCGGGGCTCCTCCACCACCGGGTGTCCAGCTCCGAGCCCGGCATCCCGTAGCCGATGTGTTCATGGATGGCGACGAAGCCGAGCTCCTCGACCGGGATCGTCCCCAGGACGGTGTTCACAGAACCCATCGCTCAGTCCTCCTTCACGGCCAGCAACGTGGCCGGGTTCGTGATCAAGATCTGGTCGGCGAGCTCACCGGGCAGGTCCGCCCGCACGGCGGAGATCAGACGGTCGTACGCCGCCTCCGGCACCTCGTGGCCGAAGGCCTGCCCCACTCCCCCTGTGGCAATGAGGATTCGATCCGCATGCCCCGCCTCGGCCAGCGCCACGGCCTCGGATGCCCCTGCGAGGACGACGTACGCGCCCTGCTCGGCCAGCTTCGCGGCGGCGGATCCGGGGCTCGAGACCGCGACCCGGCTGGCGCTCAGGCCCTCCTGGGTGACGACGGCGAGCTCGGCGACCGCATCGGCTCCGGCCACGAACGTGACCGGCACGCCGGTTGCCAGCGCGGCGCGGGCCGAGCCGCGTAGCAGCTCGACATCGGTGGGCGTAGCCCCCTCGGCGGTCACCGCGGTGGCGATGACCCCTGCGTGTCCGCGGCGCTCCACCCGCGGCACGACCATGCCGTCGGTGACCTCCGCACCGAACAGGTCTGCCCATTTCTCGGCCGGCCACGGGGTCGGCGGGTTGGTCTGCGGGGTCAGGAAGTAGCCGCCCAGCATGCCCTCCGGCCCTTGTCCCGTGGACGCGATCAAGTGGACGCCGGTGGCGCGGGAGAGCGCCTCGTACAGCCGCAGGTCACGACCGGCGAACTGTCCCGTGACGTCAACGACGCCTCCGCCCCCTGACTGCTTGAAGGCGCGCAGCTTGGTCGCCAGCGTCTCGAAGACTGCCGCTCGGTCGAGGGTGATGTCGTAGGCGTACTGCGCGCCGGGCAGCACCGACAGAAGCGCCTCGTTGGTCAGCGTCACCCCCAGGTCGCCGGAGGGGACCGGCCCCAGGACGGTGTTCACGATCTTGCCCATGTGTCTCCTTCGCAGCACGACTCGACCACCCTGTGGTCGCAGTCACAGTAGGCTTCGGTAGACATCATGTCAAATGACTAGACTATTTGTCGCGGCTGGATGAGGTCCCCGATTCCGGGGATGCTGCACTGCGGCCCTCTCCCCTGTCGTGGGATCCCGTTACCGTGCTTGAGCAGCACGCGCCCGCACTCCGGACGTAGCCGCGGGGACCCGGATCACCGTCCCGCGGACCTGGGAGCGCCGGGCGCCCCGCGGCTCATGCGACGAGGCCGTAGAAGGGAGCAGCGTCGTGGCAGGTCTCCTCCGTCGGCTCGGTGGCTTCTGTGCCCGGCACAGCCTCCTCGTCATCGGTGCCTGGATGCTGGTGCTCGTCACCGTGGTCGTGGCCGTCTCGACCCTCGGCGCCAAGACCAGCAACGACCTCGCACTGCCTGACACCGGTAGCCAGGAGGCGAAGGACCTGCTGTCTGAGCGGTTCCCGCCCCAGCAGAACGGCGTGAACCCGATCGTCTTCCACGTGAGCAAGGGGAAGCTGACCGACTCCGCCAACAAGCAGGCCGTCGACGACGCGGTGAAGGAGATCGGCAAGCAGCCGCACGTCCACACCGTCACCAACCCGCTGAGCAGCGACGGACAGACCGCCGGCCTGCTGTCGAAGGACGGTCGAACGGCCTTCGCGCCGGTGCTGATGGACGTCGGGTCCGGCGACCTGACGGAGGAGATCGCAGGCAACGTCCTGGACGCCACCCACCCCGCACAGGACGCGGGCATCACCACCGCGGCCGGCGGCTCGATCGGCTCGACTCTGTCGACGGACGAGTCCAGGACCAGCGAGGTCGTCGGGATCATCGCCGCGATGATCATCCTCAGCCTCGTGCTCGGGAGCCTGGTGGCCATGGGTCTGCCGATCATCACCGCCATCGTCGGTCTCGGCGTCGCCCTGGCCACCGTCGGGCTGGCCGGCCACCTCCTCTCGATCCCGACCGCCGGGCCGACCCTGGCCACCATGATCGGCCTCGGCGTGGGCATCGACTACGCCCTCTTCCTGATCACCCGCCACCAGGACCAGATGCGCGACGGGATGCCGATCCGCGAGTCGATCGCGCGCGCGGTGGCAACGTCCGGCAGCGCCATCGTCTTCGCCGGCTGCACCGTCGTGGTGGCCCTCCTCGCGCTGGGCGTGGCCGGCATCCCGCTGGTCTCCGCGCTCGGGTACGCCTCGGCCATGGCCGTGGTCGCCGCCGTCCTGGTGGCGATCACCCTGCTGCCTGCTTTCCTGGGGTTGCTGGGCCACCGGATCAGCTGGGCCTCGCTGCCGGCGTTCATGCGTCCGGGACGTCGGCGCGGCAGGGGCCTGTGGGCGACGTGGGCCGGAGTCGTCCACCGCCACCCGTGGGTGGTCGCCGGCGTCTCGCTCGCGGCCCTGGTGCCACTCATCATCCCGGTGCTCAGCCTCGAGCTCGGCCAGGAGGACGTCGGCGCCACCTCGAAGGAGACGACCGAGCGGCAGGCGTACGACCTGATCAGCGCGGGCCTGGGCGTCGGCTACAACGGTCCGCTGCAGGTCGCCTCGTCCTTCGACCCGCCCGCGGCGCCGAGCGAGGAGTACACCCAGAAGTACAACCAGGCGATGTCCCTCAAGTCCGACCTCGAGAAGAAGCAGAAGGAGCTGCCCCAGCAGGAGCAACAGCTCAAGGACCAGCAGGCAGAGCTCGAGGCGGAGCAGGCACAGCTCGAAGAAGAGCAGGCGTCCCTGGAGCAAGCGAGCGCGCAGCTGCAGGCGCAGCAGGCCGACCTCGAGCGAGAGGCAGCTGCGCTGCGCGGGCAGCAGGCGGACCTCGAGCGGCAGGCCGACGCGCTGCGCGCCGAGCAGCGGAGGCTCGAGGCCGAGCAAGCACGCCTCGAGGCCCGCCGGGACCAGCTGCGACGCGAGGCGAGACGACTGGCGATGCAGGCCCGGCCGCTCGTCCGGGAGCTCGTACGCCTCCGCGCCCGCGAGCGCGTCCTGGAACGTCGCATCGCCCGCGCCGAGCAGGACGGCGACGAGGCCCGGGTGGAACGGTTGCAGGCCCGCCTCGACGCGGTGGAGGCCGACCAGGTCGCCGTCCAGAAGAAGCTCGCGCCGCTTGAGAAGGAGGCGCGCAGCCTCGCCCGTCAGGCCCGCCAACTGCAGGCGCAGGCACAGCAGCTCCAGCGACAGGCCGACGCGCTGCAAGGGCAGGCCGACGCGCTGCAACGGCAGAAGGCCGAGCTCGAGCGTCAGGCGGCCTCGCTGCAGGCCCAGGGTGATGATCTCCAGGCGCAGGGCAACGCGCTCCAGGCCCAGGCCGACGCGCTGCGCCGGCAGGGGGACGCGTTGGAGCAGCAGGCGGCAGAGCTCCAGAAGAAGGCCGACGACCTCAAGGCTGCACAGCAACAGGCCGAAGAGGAGCAGAAGGAGGCCGAGCAACTGCAGGACGAGCTCACCCAGATGATGACGGCGGCGGGCGGCGACGAACGTGGCACCGATCTCCGCGTGGTGAACCTGCAGCAAGGTCTCTCGGACACCGACGGGGTCGCGGCCCTGACCCCACCGCAGATCAACAAGAAGGGCGACGTCGTCCTGCTCTCCGCCGTACCGACGACCTCCCCAGCTTCGGACGACACCGCCGACCTCGTCGGGCATGTCCGCGACTCCGTGCTGCCGAGGACGAGCGAGGGCACAGGCGTCACGTCGTACGTAGGTGGCTACACGGCGTCCTACGTCGACCTGGCCTCCCTCATCTCGGCCCGGCTGCTGCTCGTCATCGGGACCGTCATCCTGCTGGGCTACCTGCTGCTGATGGTGGCCTTCCGCTCACTGCTCATCCCGCTCCAGGCGGCGGTGACCAACCTGCTCTCGGCGGCCGCCGCGTTCGGCGTCCTCACCGCCACGTTCCAGTGGGGCTGGGGCATCGACCTGCTCGGCATCGACACGGCGTCCTCGACCGTGCCGATCGCCAGCTACGTACCCCTGATGATGTTCGCGGGCCTGTTCGGACTCTCGATGGACTACGAGGTGTTCCTCGTCAGCCACGTCCAGCAGCACGTCCACGAAGGGGCCGAACCCCGGCAGGCGGTCCACTCAGGGCTGGTCGCCAGCGCCCGGATCACCACGGCCGCGGCCCTCATCATGGCGTCGGTGTTCGCCAGCTTCATCCTCGACCCCGACCCGACGATCAAGCAGTTCGGCGTCGGCCTCTCCGTCGCGGTGCTGCTCGCGGGCATCCTCGTGGTCACCCTGGCTCCGGCAGCGCTGGTGATCTTCGGGCGTTCTGCCTGGTGGCTGCCCGGATGGCTCGACAAGGTTCTCCCCCACATCTCGATCGAGGGCGAGCCGGCGCCGGCCGGGACTCCGGACGTCTCGGATACGCCCCGTCACCGGGAGGACGAGAGCACCGGGGTGCCGTACGAGCGGTGATCGGCCCCCGACCTCGGGTGCCGTCTCGGCCTCATTGATCGAGGTTTCGGACGGCGATGCCTTCCAGCGCTCTCTTGACTGCCTTCTCCACGGCCGAGGCGGGAACCCCGGCCGGAACGACGAGCATCCCGATCGATGCATCGCTCTCGTCGGCGAAGGTGCGATGGACTGCGGCCAGTGCCTGCTCGATCTCCCGCTGAGGGTCCGTGCACTCGCGTCGAAGCCATCGGCGAAGCACGCGGTTGTGTGCCGCGACGACTGCCGCTGCGGTCATCTCGGCACGGAGCTCCGCTTCCGGCGAGGCGTCGGCCCAGTGACTCAGGTAGCGACGGAAGAGACGCTGGTAGCGGGCCCCACTCACCAGCTCGCGCTCGCGGAGCGCCGACACGGTGGACGTGAGCCCGTAGCGCTCACGCGCACGCTCGCCCTCCGCGACGTAGTGGAACAGCACGATCTTGACCGCGTCGGTGACGGCGGCGAGGCCGGCGTTGGGAGGCGAGGAACGCAGTCGCTCCTCGATCCGGCCGAGGAGCTCGTCGTGGTCGGGGAAGATCACCGCTTCCTTGGACCCGAAGGAGCGGAAGAAGGTGCTGCGGCTGACGCCCGCTTCGGACGCGATGTCGTCGACCGAGGTGGCGGCGTACCCCTTGATCCCGAACAGGCGAAATGCCGCGTCGGAGATCTCGTCACGCGCTGCTGCCATCACTCTCCTTTTTGGATCGATCCCTGGACATCATGCCCCATGACACTTAGTCTCACTCATTGACACTGAAGTTCACAAGGAGTCCCGTTGAGCGCCGAGCCCACCACCGCACCCGATTCCCCGGGCGCCGAGATCGACCTGCACACGACTGCCGGGAAGCTGGCCGAGCTGGAGCGTCGTGTTGACGAGGCCGTCCATGCTGGTTCCGCGAAGGCGGTGGAGAAGCAGCATGCGAAGGGGCGTCAGACCGCTCGTGAGCGGATCGAGATGCTGCTCGATGAGGGCTCCTTCCAGGAGGTCGACGAGCTGGCCCGCCACCGGTCCACTGCGTTCGGGCTGGAGAAGAACCGGCCCTTCGGTGACGGGGTGGTGACCGGCTACGGCACCATCGAGGGCCGCCAGGTCTGCGTGTTCTCCCAGGACTTCACCGTCTTCGGTGGCTCGCTGGGTGAGGTCTACGGCGAGAAGATCACCAAGATCATGGACCTCGCGATCAAGACCGGGTCCCCGCTGATCGGGATCAACGAGGGCGCCGGCGCCCGGATCCAGGAAGGCGTGGTGTCCCTGGGGCTCTACGGCGAGATCTTCAAACGCAACGTCCACGCCTCCGGGGTGATCCCGCAGATCAGCCTGATCATGGGCAACTGCGCCGGCGGGCATGTCTACTCCCCCGCGGTCACCGACTTCACCATCATGGTCGACAAGACCTCGGCCATGTTCATCACCGGCCCCGACGTGATCAAGACCGTCACCGGTGAGGACATCACCATGGAAGAGCTGGGCGGTGCCCTGGCCCACAACTCCAAGTCCGGGGTGGCCCACTACATGGGCGCCGATGAGGCCGACGCGATCGACTACGTCAAGGCCCTGCTGTCCTACCTGCCCTCGAACAACATGGAAGAGCCCCCGGCCTTCGAGGAGACCGCGGACCTGGAGATCACTGATCTGGACCGGGAGCTGGACACCTTCATCCCCGATGGCGGGAACCAGCCCTACGACATGCACGAGGTCATCGCCCACATCGT
>NZ_JBHVGB010000184.1:0-11708 GCF_042801335.1 Nocardioides sp. NPDC057577
GGTCGGCGGCGACCTCGTAGGCGCTGTCGTTCGTGGTGGCGAGCAGGACGTCGGAGCCCGCGGCCACGCCGTAGCGGTTCAGGTAGGTGCGGACGGCGGAGGCCAGCATCACGCCGGGGCGGTCGTTGTTGCCGAACACGAGCGGACGCTCGTGCGCACCGGTGGCGACGATGACCTGCTGTGCCCGGATGTGCCACAGACGCTGTCGCGACAGACCGGCGAGGGCCTCCTTGGCGGACGCGTCGAGGTGGTCCAGCCGGCTCTCGAGGGCGATCACGTAGTTGGCGTCGTAGCTGCCGAAGGCGTTGGTCCGGGTGAGGACGGTGACCTCGGGGGCTGCCGCGAGCTCCGCGGTGACCTCACCCAGCCAGGTGTCGCTGTCGGTGCCCTCGACGCCGAGGTCGCGGGCGGAGAGGAGCGACCCGCCGAGCTCGGGCTGGTCGTCGACGAGGATCACCCGGGCGCCGGAGGCCGCGGCGGTGCGCGCCGCGGCGAGCCCGGTGGGGCCGGCGCCGATGACGAGGACGTCGGTGTGGACGTACTTCTTGTCGTAGATCGCGGTGTCGTCGCCAGGATCGAGATCGCCGAGGCCGCTGAGGTAGTCGGCCCGGAGACCGTCGACGAGCTCGACGGTCGTGGCCGGGAGCATCGACTCGTCGACCGAGTCGCCGGGACGCCGCACCTTGACCAGCGCGTTGGACTCCTCGAGCCCGGCAGCGAGTACGCCACGGGGCCGCTGCCGATAGAGCGAGGGACCGCACTCGAGCACGCCGTTGGCGATCAGTGCCGAGGCGAGGGTGTCACCGGCGTGCCCGGCGTACTCCTGGCCGTCGACGCTGAAGGCGAGACGGGTCGATCGGTCGATGCGGCCGCCGTCCGTGAGGCGGTGGGACGTCGTGTTCACTGCGAGTCTCCATCCAGGGTGGGGCGTGGCTCGCCGTTCCGGTAGACGGCGGCGATGCGGTAGGTGACGGTGTCGCGAAGGACGTTGAACCACTTGCGGCAGCCGGAGCTGTGGACCCAGCGCTCGGCGAAGATGCCCTTGGTGTTCTCGCGGTAGAAGAGGTAGCGGCCCCACTCCTCGTCGCTGAGGGCGCTCGGGTCCTCCGGGTAGGGGACGTGGGCCTGACCGCCGTAGTGGAACTCGGTCTCGTCGCGGGCGCCGCAGTCGGGGCAGCTGATGAGGATCATCGTCGGCTCCTTTCAGTGGGCCACGGCGGCGGCGCCGTGCTCGTCGATGAGGGCACCGGTGCTGAATCGCTCGAGAGCGAACGGTGCGTTGTACTCGTGGGGCTCGTCGTGGGCGATCGTGTGCGCCAGCGTCCAGCCGGCACCCGGGGTGCCCTTGAAGCCGCCGGTCCCCCAGCCACAGTTCACGTAGAGCTGGTCGATCGGCGTCTTGCTCACCACCGGGGAGGCGTCCGGCGTGACATCGACGATGCCGCCCCAGGTCCGCAGAAGATGCGCACGGGCGAAGATCGGGAACAGCTCGACGGCCGCCGCCATCTGCTCCTCGATCACGTGGAACCCGCCTCGCTGGCCGTAGCCGTTGTAGGCATCGACACCCGCGCCCATGACCAGCTCACCCTTGTGGGCCTGGGAGACGTAGACGTGGACGTGGTTCGACATCACCACGGTGGGGTGGACGGGCTGGTGGAGCTCGGAGACGAGCGCCTGGAGCGGGTGCGACTGGATCGGCAGGTCGAAGCCGGCCATCTCGGCCAGGACGCTGGAGTGCCCCGCCGCGCAGAGCGCGACCTTGCCGGCCGCGATCGTGCCGCGGCTGGTCCGTACGCCGACCACCCGGTTGCCGTCCTTGACGAAGCCGGTCACCTCGCAGTCCTGGATCAGGTCGACACCGAGCTCGTCGGCCTTGCGCGCGAACGCCCAGGCGACGTGGTCGTGCTTGGCGATGCCCGCGCGCGGCTGGTAGGTCGCACCGAGGACCGGGTAGCGGATGTTGTCGCTGGTGTTGATGATCGGGCAGACCTCCTTCACCTGGTCGGCGTCGAGCCACTCCGCGTCGATCCCGTTGAGGCGGTTGGCCTCGCAGCGCCGCACCGAGTCGCGTACGTCCTGCAGCGTGTGAGCCAGGTTGAGCACGCCGCGCTGGCTGAAGAGGAAGTCGTAGTCGAGCTCGTCGGGGAGCACCTCCCACTGCTTGAGGGAGTGCTCGTAGATCGCCGCGGACTCGTCCCACAGGTAGTTGGACCGGATGATCGTCGTGTTCCGCGCCATGTTGCCGCCGGCGAGCCAGCCGCGCTCGAGCACGGCGACGTTCGTGATGCCGTGGTTCTTGGCGAGGTAGTAGGCCGTGGCCAGGCCGTGCCCGCCGCCGCCGATGATGACGACGTCGTAGGAGGACTTGGGCTCCGGGTTGCGCCAGAGGAAGTCGGGGTGCTCGGGCAGCAGGTCTGCCATCACTCGGCTCCGTTCGACTCGAGGAGGTGGGGGTAGAGCGGGTGCTTCTCGGCGAGGTTGGTGACCCGGGCGCGCAGCGCGTCGGCCGTCTCGTCGGTGAAGTCGTCCTTCAGCGCGGCCGCGATGATGTCGGCCACCTCGCCGAAGTCGGTGTCGCCGAACCCGCGGGTGGCCAGGGCGGGCGTGCCGATCCGCAGGCCGGAGGAGACCATCGGCGGGCGCGGGTCGAACGGGACCGCGTTGCGGTTGACGGTGATGCCGATGCGGTGGAGGCGGTCCTCGCCGTCCTGGCCGTTGAGCTCGGAGTCGCGCAGGTCGACCAGCACGAGATGGACGTCCGTACCGCCGCTGACCACCGAGACCCCCGCGGCCGCGACGTCGTCGGCGAGCAGCCGCTCGGCGATGAGGCGGGCACCCCGCAGCGTACGCTCCTGGCGCTCGCGGAACTCGGGCTCCGCGGCGAGCTTGAAGGCGACCGCCTTGCCGGCGATGACGTGCTCGAGCGGCCCACCCTGCTGACCGGGGAAGACCGCGGAGTTGATCTTCTTGGCGATCGCCGCGTCGTTGGTGAGGATGACGCCGCCGCGCGGACCACCGAGGGTCTTGTGCGTCGTCGAGGTGACGACGTCGGCGAAGGGCACCGGGCTCGGGTGCAGGCCGGTCGCGACCAGGCCGGCGAAGTGGGCCATGTCGACCATGAGGCGGGCGCCGACCAGGTCGGCGATCCGGCGGAACTCCGCGAAGTCGAGCTGGCGGGGGTAGGCGGACCAGCCGGCGACGATCAGCTTGGGCCGGTGCTCGAGGGCGAGGCGCTCGACCTCGGCCATGTCGATCAGGAAGTCCTCGCGGCTCACCTCGTAGGGAACGACCTGGTAGAGGCGGCCGGAGAAGTTGATCTTCATCCCGTGGGTGAGGTGGCCACCGTGGGCCAGCGAGAGGCCGAGGATGGTGTCGCCGGGCTCGAGGAGGGCGAACATCGCGGCCGCGTTGGCCTGGGCGCCCGAGTGCGGCTGCACGTTGGCGTACTCGGCGGAGAAGAGCGCCTTGAGGCGGTCGATCGCGAGCTGCTCGATGACGTCGACGTGCTCGCAGCCCCCGTAGTAGCGGCGGCCGGGGTAGCCCTCGGCGTACTTGTTGGTGAGAACCGATCCCTGAGCCTCCATGACGGCGGCGGGAGCGAAGTTCTCCGAGGCGATCATCTCCAGCGTCGTCTGCTGGCGGCTCAGCTCGGCATCGATCTGCGCACGGACCTCGGGATCGAGGTCCGCGAGCGAGGCGGTCAGGACGTCAACCACGATGAACTCCCAAACTCTTGAAGTACGATTGATATATCAGTTCTGGAAGACCAGTATGCTGTCTGACGAAGACACCTGTCAACGGTCCGGATCAGAAAGCGGTGACATGGAATGACCGACCTTCAGGCGCCCGCCCTGCCGGCGAGCAGCCCGGCGCTCAGCCCGGCGATCAGCCCCGTGACCTCGCTGGCGTACGCGGCCTATGAGCGCATCCGGGACCGGCTGATCATGCTCGACATCAGGCCGGGCGAGCCGATCAACGACGGCAGGCTCGCGGAGTCGCTCGGGTTCGGCCGCACCCCGGTGCGCGAGGCCCTCAAGCGCCTGGAGACCGATCATCTGGTCGTCTCCTACCCACGCCGGGGCACGTTCGCGACGGCCGTCGACGTGACCGAGCTGGGCGCGATCTCCGACCTGCGCCAGCAGCTCGAGCCGTTCGCTGCGAACCGGGCGGCGACGGCCGCCACGGAGCAGATGCGGGGCGAGCTGCGGGCCATGGCCGCGAGGGTGCGCGGGCTCGACGCATCGGGTGACAGCCGGCCCACGCTGATGCGGCTCGACATGTCGGTGCACCGGATGATCTACCGCGCCACGGGCAACAAGCACCTCGAGGACGTCCTGATCAGGTACGACAACCTGGCGACGCGGATCTGGTGCCTGGTCGTCGACAAGCTCCCCGACCTGGCCTCCCACATCTCCGAGCACGCCCAGCTCCTGGACGCGATCGCCGACGGCGACGCCGAGCGCGCCGAGCGGCTGACCCGTGAGCACATCGACAGCTTCGCCACCGAGGTCCGTCGCGTCCTCTGACCGCGTTCGCAACATGCGATCGGGCGCCGGCCCACCCGGCCGGCGCCCGATCCACACCCGAAGGCTCAGCCGCGCAGACGGCTCATGCTCGGGTCGAAGAGCGGCTCCGGAGTGACCGTGGCCGAGATCCGCTGACCGAAGTACTCGATCTCGACCTGGTCACCCTCACCGATCTCCGCCGGCAGGTAGGCATAGGCGATCGGCTTGCCGATCGTGAACCCGTACGCCGCGCTGGTGACGTAGCCGACCGCGGTCTCGCCCGACAGCACGGGCTCCTTGCCGAGCACCATGGACTTGCCGTCGTCGATGGTGAGGCAGCGCA
This sequence comes from Nocardioides sp. NPDC057577, assembly GCF_042801335.1. NCBI lineage: Bacteria > Bacillati > Actinomycetota > Actinomycetes > Propionibacteriales > Nocardioidaceae > Nocardioides > Nocardioides sp. NPDC057577. The sequence goes on from NZ_JBHVGB010000184.1 coordinate 4,849, forward strand.
GGCGGCGGGCCGAGGTCTCCACCGAGCGGCCCTCGAGCGCCGCCTTGCCCACGAAGTCCTCCTTGGCGGACTTGACCGCGAACCCGACGCCGGCTTCGTACGGGTCGTGCTCGCTGGTCATGTCGGCGCCCCAGGAGCGGTAGCCCTTCTCCAGCCGGAGCGCGCCGAACGCGGCCCGGCCGGCGGCGACGACGCCGTGCTCCTGACCGGCGTTCCACAGGACGTCCCACAGCTTCTGGCCGTTCTCGGCGGAGGCGTAGATCTCCCAGCCGAGCTCGCCGACGTAGGACAGGCGCAGGGCCGTGACCGGGATCCCGCCGATCGTGGCCCGCTTGCCGCGGAAGTACTTCAGCCCGTCGTTGGTGAAGTCGTCGGTGCTGACCTTCGCGATCAGGTCCCGGGCCAGCGGGCCCCACAGGCCGATGCAGCAAGTGCCGCCGGTGGTGTCGCGGACGTGGGCGGCCAGCGACGGGTCCTCGGCGCGCAGCTTGCGGGCCTCCCGGCGCAGGTACGCCAGGTCGACCGTGCCGTTGGCACCGACCTGGTAGAGCTCGTCCTCGAGCCGGGCGACAGTGATGTCGCTCTTGATCCCGCCCTGCTCGTCGAGGAACAGGGTGTAGGTCACCGCGCCGGGCTTCTTGGCCACGTCGCCGGTGGTGAGCCGCTGCAGCAGCGTCTCGGCACCGGGGCCGGAGACCTCGAGGCGGCGCAGCGGCGTCATGTCGTACATGGCGACCGCGGTGCGGGTCTTCCACGCCTCGACGGCCGCGATCGGCGAGTGGTAGCGGGCCGACCAGTCATCGCGCGTCGGCGACTTCCACTCCTCGGGCAGCTGGTCGAGCAGAGCGGCGTTGGCCTCGTACCAGTGCGGACGCTCCCAGGTCCCGGCCTCGAGGAAGAACGCACCGAGCTCGACCTGGCGGGCGTGGAACGGGCTGACCCGGAGGTCGCGGGGCGACTCCTTGGGCTGCAGCGGGTGCAGGATGTCGTAGATCTCGACGAAGTTCTGCTGCGAGGTCTCGCTGACGTACGCCGGAGCCAGCTGCGTCTCCTCGAACCGGTTGAGCTCGAGGTCGGCGAGGTCGTACTCGGAACGCCCCGTGGTCAGCACCTCGGCGACCGCGCGGGCCACGCCCGCCGAGTGGGTGACCCACACGGCCTCGGCGACCCAGAAGCCGTCGACGTCGCGGGACTCACCCACGAGCGACCCGCCGTCGGGCGTGAACGAGAAGATGCCGTTGAACGACGACTCCGCGATCTCCGCCTCCTGCAGGCACGGGAGCAGCTTGCGGCACTCGTCCCACGGGCCCGCGAAGTCCTCCGGCGTGAAGTCGAGGCGGGACGGCATGTTGTCGTGGTCGACGTGCTCCGGGGTCGGGCCGAGGTCGGAGGCGACGTACGGCATCGGCTTGTGGGCGTAGGAGCCGATCCCGTAGCCCTCGCCCCACTCGCGGAAGTAGAGGTCCTGGTCCTGGTGGCGCAGGATCGGCAGGCTCGCACCGTCGGGCTGGTCGTGCTTGCCGGCCAGGACCGGGACGGCGGTGGTCTTGATGAACTGATGCGCCAGCGGGAGGAGCGGCACGTCGGTGCCCGCCATCTTGCCCACCTCGACACCCCAGAAGCCGGCGCAGGAGACGACGATGTCGGCCTCGACCACACCATTGGTGGTCTCGACGCCGGTGACGTGGCCGCCCTCCTGTAGGACGCCGGTGACCGTGGTGTGCTCGAGGTAGGTGACGCCGGCCGCCCGCGTACGCTCGACGAGCAGGTCGACGGCACGGGCCGCCCGGGCCAGGCCGTCGGTGGGGATGTGCAGGCCGGCGAGGACCTGCGACTCGTCGAGGTGCGGGTAGAGGTCCTTGCACTCGGCGGGGCCGACGACCCGGGCGTCGATCCCCCAGGACTTCGCGTAGCCGAGCTTGCGGTAGAGCTCGGCGACGCGGGCCTCGGTGGTCGCAACCTCGAGGCCGCCGACCTGGTTGAAGCAGCTCACGCCGTCCTTCTCCAGGCCCATGAACTTCTCGACGGTGTACTTGGCGAACAGGGTCATCGTCTTCGAGGGGTTGATCTGGAAGACGAGACCGGGAGCGTGCGAGGTCGAGCCGCCGGGCAGGTTGAGCGGGCCCTGTTCGACGACCGTGATGTCGGACCACCCGCGGGACACGAGTTCGTCCGCGAGGTTCGTGCCGACGATGCCGGCGCCGATGATGACTGTGCGGGGCGAGACGGTGCTGCGGGACGATGGCATGAGCTTCTCCTGAGGCTTCGGGGTGGTTCTGGAGGGTGGTCAGCGGAAGACGACGGTGCTGGAGCCGTGCATGAGGACGCGGTGCTCGCAGTGCCAGCGGACGGCGCGCGAGAGCGCGAGGCACTCGGCGTCCTGGCCGACGTGAGCCAGAGCCTGGGGCGTGTAGGTGTGGTCGACCCGGTTGACCTCCTGCTCGATGATCGGGCCCTCGTCGAGGTCGGCGGTGACGTAGTGGGCGGTGGCGCCGACGAGCTTCACGCCCCGCGCGTGCGCCTGGTGGTAGGGCTTGGCGCCCTTGAAGCCGGGCAGGAACGAGTGGTGGATGTTGATCGCGCGTCCCTCGAGCTGGCGGCAGAGGCCGTCGGACAGGATCTGCATGTAGCGGGCGAGCACGACCAGGTCGATGTCGTACTCCTCGACCAGGTCGAGCATGCGCTGCTCGGCCTGCGGCTTGGTCTCCGGCGTGACCGGGATGTGGATGAACTCCAGGCCCGCCGCCTCCGCCATCGGGCGGAGGTCCTCGTGGTTGGAGGCCACGACCGCGATCTCGGCGTCCAGGGTCCCCCCGCGCCACCGGAAGATGAGGTCGTTGAGGCAGTGGCCGAACTTGGAGACCATCACCAGCAACCGCGGCTTGCGCTCGTCGTGGAACGTGTACGACATCCCGAACCGGTCCGCGATCGGCCCGAACGCGGCGGTGAGCTCATCGACGTCCGCGCCGTCGACCGCGGTGAACTCGGTCCGGAGGAAGAACAGCTCCCCCATCCGGTCGTCGTGCTGCTGGTGCTCGAGGATGTCGACGCCGCGGTCGTACAGGAAGCTCGTGACCGCCTGCATGATCCCCGGGCGCTCCTGGCAGGAGAGCGTGAGCACGTTGGTCGTCGCTGTCGGGACGGTCGCCACGGACGCAACAGCGGTCGAGCTTGGCGGACTGATGGTCATGCGGGGCTCCTGATTGCCGGGAATGATACACAACTCATATATCAGAATGATCGTAGAACGGCTCTCAGAGCGCCGTCAAGGGTTTCCGGCACGTCCGAACGGCCGGCTACGCCACGGCGAGGACGGCGCGCAGGAAGGTGCCGGACGAAAGGTGTCCGGAACGGCCCGTGCGGGCCCGAAGGGACATGCCCCTCGGACCCGCACGGAAGAGTCACCTCAGAGTTGGCTGATCACCGCCTTGGCGTCCCGCTGCAGCGCGGCACGCGCGTCGGCATCGGCGACGTTGAGCGGGCTGGCCGCCAGGTCGGCGTACTCCTGCAGCTGCGATCGCGCGGCGGCACGGCGCCCGGCAGCGGCGTGCTTGGCGGCTTGGCCGAGCCGCTTCTCCAGGACGCTCTCCCCGGCGCGCGTGATCTCGCCGGAGCGGGAGAGCCGCTCGGTCAGGGCGGTGAGCTCACTCAGCGAGGTGGTGGTCGTGAACGTCACCGTCCTCGTCGTCGCGCGTCCCGCCTTGTCGGTCGCGGTGACCTCGAGGGTGTGCGACCCGAGCGAGAGCCGCCACAGGGCGAGCTTGTCGCCGGCGACCGCGGCACCGTCCAGGGTCGCGGCCACGGACCCGACACCGGAGGTGGCGTCGGTAGCGGACCATGACGCGTTCCCGGAGTTGCCGACCGTGGCGCCGTCGGAGACACCCTCGACCGCGACCTGCGGCGCGGTCTTGTCGATCCGCACCACGACCTGTCCGACCTCAGAGACGTTGCCACCGTTGTCGGTCGCGCGGTAGTGGACGGTCGTGACGCCTTCCGCGGACACCGTGAGCGGGTTGTTCGCGTTCTCCCAGGTCTGACCACCGTTGGTCGAGCGCTGCCGTGAGGCCAGGGTGCCGTTGTCGGTCGCGGCGACCGCCACCGACACGTTCCCCGTCCACCAGCCGTTCTGCCCGGTCGGCTGCGCCGGGTCGAGCGTCGCAGAGACCGTGGGCGGAGTGACGTCGGCGAAGCCGTCCCCGACGAACCTGATCCGGTCCAGGGTGACGCCGCCGGTGGAGGTCACGAACAGCTCACCGCTGCCCGATGGCGCTCCGGTCAGGTCGGACGTCGTCTCGGACCAGTCCGCGCTGTCGACGTCGAACGAGGCGAACGGTGTCGCGTCGGCCGACCCCGACCGCAGCTGCACGCTGCCGGTGCCACTGGCGCGCAGCTTCGCCGAGGTGATGCCGGCGAAGTTCACGGGCTTCCAGGAGAGCCAGTCGCCCGCATCGAGCGAGGTGACCTTCCGCAGGCCGCTCGCCGTGTCGTCCGGGGCGATCGCGACGCCCTCGGATGCGTCGGCCCACTCGGCCTCCTGCGACTTCGGGTTGAGGATCATCGACACCTCGGACCTGGCCGCAGGCACACCGTTGGCGCCGTTGTCGGTGTAGCCGATGACGACGACTCCGAAGATGTTCTCCGTCTCACCATGCTCGGTGGCGTCGGCGGGCGTCGGGATCGCGAACTGGCACCCCGTCCCCTGGCTGAGCGGGTGGGCGTGGACGTCGTGCCCGAGGCCGAACGTCCAGGTCACCCGGGAGCACACCGTCGCGCCCCCGTCCTCGGCGTCGTCGGTCGTCACTCGGAACGGCACCGCCTGGCCCCAGTCGAAGAAGCCGCCGTCGGCCGGCGTGGCCACCTCGATGCTCGGCGCGACGTTGCCCACGCTGATCGAGGTCGAGGTGATGCCGCGACGCCCCTCGGCGTCGGTGACGCGGAGCCGGGCGGTGTAGCGGCCGAGCTCGTCGTAGGTGTGCGACGTGGTCGCCCCGGTGGCGTCGAAGGTGCCGTCGCCGTCGAGGTCCCAGTCGTAGGTGAGCGCGCCGCCCTCGGGGTCGACCGAGCCCGAACCGTCGAACTCGACGGTCAGCGGTGCCGAGCTGCTGGAGATCGGGTCGGCGACGATGTCTGCGCGCGGCGCCTTGTTGCCGACGCTGTAGTCGATCCGATAGAGCCCGGCATCCGGGTTGGCACGGAAGAAGCCGTCACCGTAGTCGAGGACATAGAGCGACCCGTCCGGCCCGAACTCGATGTCGATCGGGCTGTCGGTGATCGGCTGCCGGTTCGTCTCGAGATCGATGTTGGGCAGGAACTGCTCGATGTGCGAGACCGGGCCACTGGGCCAGTCGACGGTGAACGCCGCCAGGTAGTCCTGGGAGAACTCGGCGAAGAACGCCTTGCCGTCCCAGTACTCGGGGAACTTCGTCGGCGAGGGGTTGTCCGCGTCGTAGTGGTACACCGGACCGCCCATCGGTCCCTGACCGCCCGCCGAGCTGAAGTCGGTCAGCTCGGGCCACGGCTGGTGGGTGTTGTTGTCGCCGTAGTAGAGGGTCGCGGCCTTGGCCGGCGGAACGGTCGGGAGTCCGGTGTTCCACCGTGAGTTGTTCTCCGCACCAGCGGCGCAGTCGAAGAAGTCCCTCGGCGTCGCCGTCTCGAAGTTCCACTCGTTGTAGTTGAAGTGGTCGCCGGTGCAGTAGGGCCAGCCGCCGTTGATCGGCTCGTCGATCGCGGTCGTCTGCCACTCGACGTACCCCATCGGGCCACGGTCCGCGTTCGGCGCCCCGGCGTCCGGGCCGTAGTCGCCCCAGCTCACCGAGCCCGTGGCGGCGTCGACATCCATCCGGAACGGGTTGCGCAGACCCATCGCGAAGATCTCCGGTCTCGTTCCCTCCGTGCCGGGGGCGAACAGGTTGCCCTCGGGGACGGTGTATGAGCCGTCCGCCTGGACCGCGACCCGCAGGATCTTGCCACGCAGGTCGTTCGTGTTGCCCGCACCGCGGCGGGAGTCGAAGCCGGGGTTGAAGCCGGGGGCGTCGTTGTTGGGGGCGTACCCGTTCGCGCCCGGGGCTCCTGCCGGGGTGTTGTCACCCGTGGCCAGGTAGAGGTTGCCCTGGTCGTCGAAGTCGACGTCACCGGCGACGTGGCAGCACTGACCGCGCTGGACCTCGACCTTGAGGATCACCTGCTCGGTGTCGAGATCCAGCCTGTCGGCGGACTCGTCCCACTTCACCCGGGTGAGCTGGTTGTAGCCCTTCCACTGGTCCCAGTAGGCCTCGGTCTGGCCGGCCGGCAGCGTGTTGGGGGCGGAGCCCGAAGGCGTGGTGGTCGGGTAGGGGCCGGTCATGGTGCGCGGCGCGTAGTAGAGGTAGACCCAGCCCGACTCCTCGAAGTCGGGGGCGAGGGTGACCGTCTGCAGGCCGTCCTCGGAGTTGTTGTACGTCGCGATCGTGTTGACCACGCGGGTCGTACCTGCGTCGGGGTCGACGAGCCGGATGTCGCCGTTGCGCGCGGTCGTGAGCACGCGCCGGTCCGGCAGGACGGCCATGTCGATCGGCTCACCGGTGTCCTTGGTGAGCGTGACCTTCTCGTAGTTGGACCAGTCCAGGGCGAGGCCGGCCCCGGGCTCGGTGCCGTGGTCGACGCCGTCGTGAGCCGCCGCGGGCGTCGCGAGTGCGAGCCCGGAGGCGAGAACGAGTCCGAGCCCGGAGGTCACCGCGAGGAGTGATCTTCGGGCACGACGGCGGGAGACCCGACCGGCTGAGCTGTTTGTGGGCATGACGATTCCTTCGAGAACGAGGGCGGAAGATGCCGAAGAAGGGCGCGCGAGCACGCCGGTGGCCGGAGCGCGACCCGGTGAGGGG
>NZ_JBHVGB010000185.1:0-11636 GCF_042801335.1 Nocardioides sp. NPDC057577
GCACGTGGGCGGGGGTGTGGTTGCACATACATCTCGGCCGCGGGGCCGCGCGGTGGGGGGCGCGCCCCGCGCTGGTGGTTGGGGTCGTTCTGGGTCAGCTGAGCCGAGGGGGTTGCTCAGCTGGCGTCTTGGTAGAGCTCGCTCGCGTCGAAGGACTTCTTGAGCAGACCCACCTCGACCATCAGGTCGACGACCTTCTGGACGCCGGCGGCGTCGTAGTCGACCTGGTACTCGGGAAGCCGCATCTTGGCAGCGACCTCCGGAGTCATCTCGGTGTACTCGGGCATCATCGCCTTGGCGACTCCCTGCGGATCGGTCTCGATGTCGGCGACGGCCTTGGCCAGGGCGGCTCGGAACCGCGTCACCACCTCGGGCCTCTCCTCCATCAGCTTCTCGGACGTCGCGAACAGGCCCTGGGGTCCGTTCTGGAAGCCGATCGGCCGGACGTCCACGCTCGCCTCGGTCGCGCTGAGGGTGGGCTCGGTCTGGAAGATGCCGTCGACGTCGCCGGCCTCGAGCGCGGCGGCCATGTTGGCCTGCGGAATCTCGATGTAGGTGACGCTGTCGGGGTCGAGGCCCTGCTGCAGCAGCACCCCACGGAACCAGATGTCGCCCACGGAACCGAGGGACGGCGTGGCCATCTTCTTGCCGACCATGTCGGCCGGCTCCTCGATCTCGGAGTCCGCCAGCACGTACAGACCCGACTTGTACTCGTCGGTCCCCGCGATCGCCGGCGCGGCGATGGTGACCGGCAGGTCTGAGGAGTAGGCGGTGATCAGGGACGGATAGGAGACCAGGGCCAGGTCGGTGCTGCCCGAGACCAGGGCATTGATCGTGGTGGCGCCGTTCGCGGCGGGGGTGAGCTCGACGTCGAGACCCTCGTCGGTGAAGTAGCCCTTGCTGATCGCCTCGTACACCGGCAGTGAGTCGCCGACCGGTGGGATCGAGAGCGTCACCTTCCCGCTGTCGCCGGCCGACGCCGACGGTGCGTCTTCGCTGCCGCAAGCGACGGTGGCGCTGGCGAGCAGGAGCGTGAGCGCGAACGCCCCGAGGCGCCGATTGGTGCGCAGGTTCATCTTTGTTCTCCTTGGAGTTGCTTCATCGCTCGCGGTGGAGACGGACTTCTCTGTCCGGAGGTCCATGCCCGTGAGGTGGTCAGACGTCCCTCAGGGAGCGCTGGCCGCAGTGGCCAGCCCACCTGGGCTCGCCTGCCGGATCAGCCGGGCCACCTCGCTTCTGGTCTCGACGAACGACGGGTTTTCTCGGGTGTGGATCTGGTCCCGCGGGAAGGTGAGCGGGACCGGGACGTCGGCCGTCTTGACGGTCGGCGCCTTGCTGAGCGACAGCACCCGAGTGCTGAGGTAGACGCTTTCGTCTACGTCGTGGGTGACGAAGAGGATCGTCATGTCGAACTGCTCGCGGACACGGAGAAGGAGATCTTCGAGATCGGAGCGGGTCTGCGCGTCGACGGAGGCGAACGGCTCGTCCATCAGGAGGAGCTCGGGTCGCATGGCGAGCGCTCTGGCGATCGCGACGCGCTGCTGCATGCCACCGGAGAGCTGCCATGCGTACTTGTCCGCCGCGTCCGCCAGACCGACAGCGCTCAGGGACTCGACGGTTCGCTCCCGGCGCTCGGTCTTGGACACCCGCCCCAGGAGCGGGAACTCGACGTTCGCGCCGACGCGTCGCCAGGGGAACAGCGACGCCCGGTAGTCCTGGAAGACCATCGCGAGTCCCTTGGGTACGCCGGTGATGACGTTCCCGGACAGCGTGACGGTTCCGCCGGTGGGACGGAGCAGGCCCGAGAGCGTTCGTAGCAGCGTGGTCTTGCCGCAGCCGGAGGGGCCGACGATCGAGACGAACTCGCCGCGCTGGACGTCGAAGTTGATCCCGTCGAGGACCGTCTGGTCGCCTTGGCGTGTGCGGTAGGTGTGTCGGAGGTCTTCGACCTCCAGAAGCGTGGTTGTCATCTGCATCCTTTCGGGGCGGTCAGTCCTGGACTGCCATCAGGAGTCGGTGCCAGCGCAGTACGCCGGACTCGATCCCGCTCAAGACGAGGTTGGACAGGTAGCCGAGCAGCGACAGAGCGACGATGAACGACCACATGGGGAGCATCTGGAAGGAACGTTGGGCCTGCGTCAGGCCGAACCCGATGCCGTCCGAGGCGGCCACCAGCTCCGAGGCGATGAGCAAGATGATGCCGAGCGAGGTGGAGACGCGGATGCCGGCGAAGATGCCCGTGCTGGCGGCCGGCAAGATCACCTGGAACAAGGTCCGGAGCCGCGAGACCCTCGCCGTGCGTGCCGTTTCCAGATAGCCCTCGGGGACCCGTCGTACGGCGCTGTAGGTGTTGAAGAGGACCGGCCACACCGCCCCGAACGCGATCAGGGAGACCCTCATCGTCGTTCCGGTACCCACCAGGACCAGCGCCAGCGGAAGCAGCACCGGGCCTGGCATCGCACGCATGAAGTGCAGGATCGGCTCGACCGTGTGCGCGACCGCGGGGACTCTGCCGAGGAGCACTCCGAGCGATATTCCCAGCGCCCACGCGACCAGCAGCCCGATCAGGAGGCGCTGCAGGCTCGGGGTGACGTCGACGAAGAACGCATCCGTCAGGATTCCGCCGGAGAGCCCGTCGGAGAACCACCGCTCCCGCAGATCGCCGAAGATCTCCAGCGGGGTGGGAAAGAACAGCGAGTCGGAGTTCGTGGTGGCGAGCTGCCACGCGGCCAGCAACAGGAGCGCGCCACACCAACCGACGGCGATCCGCAGCATGCGTTCGTTCGGCTGCACGGTGTTGCTCATGAGTCCTCCCGGTGTGCCCAGGCCGCGAAGCGGCGCTCGAGTACGGTCACGACGCCGTTGACGAGGAGCCCGAGGGCACCCGCCACGACCACGCCGGCGCAGACGGTGTCGATGCCGCCGGGGAGCATGCTCTGCTGGAGCAGCCAGCTCCCGAGCCCGTCGCGGCTCCCGCCGATGAACTCCGCACCGACGCAGAGGATGAGTGCGACGGAGACGGTGATCCTGACACCAGTGAGCACCGACGGAACCGCCGATGGCCAGACGACACGGATGGCGACCGTGCGCGGCGACCAGCCGAACGAGCGTGCGGTGGCCTTTGCGGTGCCGTCGGTGGAGTGCACCCCGTGGATCGTGTTGATGAGCAACGGCCAGACGCAGCCGAGGGCGACCACCGCTGCCTTCATCTCGATGCCCTGCCCGACCACCAGGACCAGGAGGGGCACGAGACCGACGGGCGGGAGCGGCCGGACCAGCTCGACCACCGTCGCGGTGGCCGCGTGCAACCGATCCGACAGGCCCAGCACCAGTCCGGCCGGTACGGCGATGGCCAGGGCCAGGACGTACCCGACCAGGGCAGCCCACAGGGTCGAGCCGATCTGTCCGAGGAACGATCGGTCACCCAGAAGCTGAGCAGCGTGCACCAGCGTCGCCGACGCCGGGGGCAGCACGTCGCGTGGGAGCAGGTCGAACCGCGCCACCACCTCCCACAGGGCGAGGAAGCAGAGCACACCCGCCACGCCGCGAGCGGCGACGGCGGTGCGTTCGTTCGTACGATCAGCTCGGGGTAGCTCGATACGCCCGGGGGCCTCGCCAGGGGGCGGTATCGGGCTGATGCTCTCGGTCGCGGTCAGCACCGCGGGCCTACTGCTCTCCATGTGTCCTCCAGACCTCGCGTCCGGCTCAGTGGCCGAACGCCTCCTGCAACCACCACGAGCCCTCGCGGGAGAGCACCTTGGCGTCGATGACCATCGGCCGAGTCGACTCTGACGACAGCCAGTCCTTGACGGGCGCGAGATCCGCGGTCTCGCGGACCGTGATCGCCTCGCATCCGTATCCGCGTGCGATCTGGGCGAGGTCGGTGTCGGGGAAGACGACGGCGTCCAGCGAAGGGCCGTCGAACCCGAAATGGTGCACCTCGGCGCCGTACATCGCGTCGTTGTAGACGACCACGAGAAGGGGGATCTCGAGCCGGACCGCCGTCTCGAGCTCGGTGATGCCCATCAGGAACCCGCCGTCACCGACGCCCACGATCGGGAGCCGGCCAGGTTGTGCGAGCGCGGCTCCCAGGCCTGTTGCCAGGCCCAGGCCGACGGACTGGAACGCCTGGGTGAAGCAGAAGCCGTTCTCGTCCGGAACGTCGAGGTACATGCTCGGATAGCCGACGAAGTTCCCGGAGTCGACCGAGACGATCCGCTCGCTCGGGAGGAGACGGTCGAGTTCCACCGAGAGGGTCCGCGGGTCGATCCGTCCGTCGCCCGACTGATCGACGAAGTCGACCTGGTTCCAGCGCGAGGACGAGCGGATGCGGTCGCCGACGGCCGTCGTCCGGTAGCCGCTGCGATCGCTGGGCTGTACGGCACGAAGGGCTGCGGTCGTCGCGCGAGCCGTTTCGGCGACGCCGCCCCACAGTCCCAGGACCACGTCGCGGTTTCGGCCGATCGCCTGGGGGTCGAGGTCGACCTGGACGACCTTGGCCTGGTCACCGATGAGCCTGCCGTGCCTCATCGTCCACATGTTCAGCGCGCAGCCGAACCCGACCACGAGGTCGGCATCGGCGATGAGCTCGGCGGTGAGCGGTGAGCTGAAGCCGCCGGAGACGTCGATGCCCCACGGGTCCTCGTTGAACAGGCCGCGCGAGACGGCGGAGGTGGCCAGCAGAGCCCCCGACGCCGCCGCGAGCTCGCGAAGAGCTTCCTTCGCGCCCTCAGCCCTGCCACCGCGCCCGGCCACGAACACCGGTCGCTCGGCCGACTGGATGAGCTCGACGAACCGGGCCACGTCCGCGGGTGCCGGCTGCGGCAGTCCCACCGCGTCGAACGTGCGTCGGGACGCGTCCGCGGGCAGCTCCATGTCCTGGACGTCGATCGGTACGTTCAGCACGACGGTGCGCTGCTGATGCAGGCAGGCCGCGAAGGCGCGAGCGACGTCGACCATGGAGCTCTGCGGCGACCGGACGCGCATCGCGAGAGCGCCAGCACCCTCGGCCATGCCGGCCTGGTCGATGAAGAAGTTCGAGGTGGGCTCGGTCGCCTCGGCGGTCAGCACGAGCAACGGCGTCCTGCTCTTCGCCGCCTCGACGATCCCGGTGAGCGCGTTGGTGTAGCCGCACCCCTGGTGCAGCGACAGGACCGCGACCTCGCCGGACATCCGGGCGTAGGCGTCAGCCATGGTGGCGGCGCCGCCCTCGTGCCGGGCAGGGACGAACCGTGCGCCACGCTCGACGAGTGCGTTGGTGAAGTGGAAGTTGCCGCTGCCGACCACGCCGAAGACGGCCCGGACGCCGAGGTCGGCGAGCATCTCGCCGATCGCATCACGTACCAGCATCAGTCCACCTCCTGGCCCGCGGCGGGAACCATCGCCAGGACGCGTGCGGGACTGCCCGAACCGCCCACGATCGGAAGAGGGGCGACCACGATCAGGGCGCCTGTCGGCGGGAGGAGCGCCAGGTTCTGCAGCTGAGTGATGCCGTACTTGCCGGCGCCGAGGAGGTGGGTGTGCACCGGGAAGGCCGGCTCGAAGCCGAACGCCTGCCCGGCGTCGGTGCCCACGGTCTCGACGCCGAACCCGATGATGTCGGTCTCCTGGGCGAGCCATTCCGCGCACTCCGGGGTCACACCCGGTGTGTGCGGGCCCTCGCCGTCAGCGTTGAGGAACAGCTCCTGGTCGTGGGAGCGGGCGCCCCATCCGGTGCGGTAGAGGAGCCAGCCCTTCGGGAGCCGTCCGTGCTCCTGTTCCCACGCCTGGATGTCCTCGACGGTGAGCAGGTAGTCCGCGTTCTCCGCGACCTCGGCCGTCTTGTCGATGACCACAGCGGGCCCGACGAGCCGCTCCGGCGGCACCTGCGACACGTCGCCGTGCTCGACGCCGGTCACCCAGTGGCACGGCGCATCGAAGTGGGTGCCGACGTGCTCGCCGGTGTGGATCCCGTTCTGGTAGGACGTCTCGCCCCGCTCGTCGTACTTCGCCAGCTCCTCCAGCTCGAAGCGCGGGATCGGAGCCATCCCCTCAGGCAGAGGTAGTACGGGTGTCGAGGCGGAGAGCTTTGCGGTCAGATCCACGACCGTGACGGCGCCCGAGGCGACGGCAAGGGCCAGATCCGACGGCGTGCGGGCCGGGGTAGACGAGAGGTGCATGCCAGAATCCTGCGGCCGGTGAGAGGTGCATCACCAATGCCAATCCGAGGCTAGGTATGCCGAAAAAGTCATGTCTAGGCATTCCGGTATAAGACATCTACGATGGCCGCCAGTCGTCGGCGAGAGGTTCCCATCGTGCAGACCCAGCAACTGTTCGGCGGCAAGCTGAAGCTGCGCCATCTCGTCCTGCTCACCACGATCGCGGATGAGGGGTCGTTCGTCGGCGCTGCTGAGAACCTCTACATCTCTCAGCCCGCTGTGACCCGGAGCGTCCGGGAGCTCGAGGATCTCGTCGGCGTCGAGCTCTTCGTGCGCGGGCCTCGGGGCGTATCGCCCACGCTGTCCGGGGAGATCTTGATCGAGCAGGCACGATCCGCGCTCGGCAACCTGCGTCGCGCCTCCGAGCAGATCGAGGAGGTGCTCCACGGAGGCACGCGGCCGCTTCGGGTCGGGACCAATCTGGCCGGCGCGTACGCCCTGCTCCCTCGCGCCGTGGTCGCGCTGAAACGGGCCCATCCCGACATCACGGTCTCGGTGGTCGAGGGCACCGCGGAGCAGCTGACCACGAGCCTTCATCGCAGTGAGGTCGATCTGCTCGTCGGGCGCTTGGACCCCGGAACCTACCGCGGGGCGCTCCATCACATCCGGCTCTACGACGAAGCGGTGCGGGCGGTCGTACGTTGTGGTCACCCGGCACTTGTCGCAACGCCGCAACGGCTCGCCGACCTGCAGTCGTACCCATGGATCCTGCCGCTGCAGCCCAGTACGTTGCGGGCCGAGCTCGACGACATGTTCGCCCGGGAGGGCCTTGTGCCGCCGCGCGACATCACCGAGTGCTCTACCCTGCTCACCTCACGGGCGATGCTGCTGGAGACCGAGGCCATCGCGCCGTTGCCGATGCTGATCGGCGTGCGCGACGAGCTTCTCGAGATGCTGCCTCTCCGTCTCGACACGGTCCCGCGCGCCATCGGCGTCACGCTGCCCGCGGACCGGTCTGTCAGCCGAGAAGCACGCCTGCTCGTCGACGCGCTCACCGCCACCGCGGCCATCATCGCCACCGAGCTCGACGACGCCTTTCGGACGTCCCTACCGGGCACTGGAGCTCCGTAGCAGCCGGTCTCCTGGACGCCGCGTTCAGAAGCCGATCGGTAGACCGGCGTAGTTCTCCGCGAGCCCGGCGGCGGCATGCTCGCTGGAGGTCACCCAGCGCAGCTGGGAGAGCTGGAGCTGGGTGTCGAACGGGTCTTCGGCCGTGTGCAGCATCGTCGTCATCCACCAGGAGAAGTGGGTGCAGCGCCAGACGCGGCGCAGCGCGGTCTCTGAGTAGCCGTCGGCCAGTCGCGAGTCACCCTTGAGCAGCGCGGTGAGCGCGGGCGCCAGCAGCGCGACGTCCGCGACCGCGAGGTTGAGCCCCTTGGCGCCGGTCGGCGGGACGATGTGGGCGGCGTCGCCGGCCAGGAAGAGCCGGCCGTGGCGCATCGGGGTGGAGACATGGGACCGCATCGGCAGTACCGACCGATCGGTGATCCGGCCCGGCTGCAGGCTCCAGCCGTTCTGGCCATGGCCGAGCCGGGCGGCGAGCGCGTCCCAGATCTGGTCGTCGGACCAGGTCGCCGGGTCGGTGCCGTTGGGCACCTGGAGGTAGAACCGCGAGACGCTCTCCGAGCGCATCGAGTGCAGTGCGAAGCCGTCGGGGTGCCAGGCGTAGATCAGCTCGTCGGTGGAGGGCGCGACGTCGGCGAGGATGCCGAACCAGCTGTAGGGATAGGTGCGGTCCCAGCTCTCCCGCGCCGGGATCGCGGCGCGGCTGGGGCCGAAGGAGCCGTCGCAGCCGACGACGACGTCCGCCCGGATCCGCTGGGGGAGCCCGGCGGCGTCGGTGAAGGTGATCGAGGGCCGGTCGGACTCGAGGTCGTGCAGTGCGGTGTCGCTGACCTCGTAGTGGACGACCTGCCCGGCGGCCTTGCGGGCGTCGATCAGGTCCTTCTGCACCTCGGTCTGGCCATAGACGTAGACCGCCCGGCCGACCAGGTCGACGAAGTCGAGGTGATGGCGCTCCTCGGGCCACTGCAGGTAGATCCCGCGGTGCTTGTCGGCGTCGCGGGCCAGCCGGTCACCGAGTCCGACCTCGGTGAGCAGATCGACGCTCGACTGCTCCAGGATCCCGGCGCGGATGCGAGCCGCGACGTACTCCTCCGACCGGGTCTCCACCACGATCGAGTCGACCCCGTCGGCGGCGAGGAGATGGCTCAGCAGCATCCCCGCGGGGCCGGCGCCGACGATCACAACCTGCGTACGTTCTTCTGCCATGGGGTGAGTCAACTCCTGTCCGGGCGGCTACCGCCAGAGCGTTCTTCCGCTGAACGGAAACGACGCCGCCCGGAGTGGATTCCCGAATAGCGCGGATGGGCTCTTGTGCCCGCGGCAACTCGTCCCTACGGTCGAGGCACCCCGATTGTGACCCGAGTCACAAACCACAGAAGGAGCGTTCCGATGCCCGACGTCCTCGCCGACCGCGCCGCCCTCGAGTCTCAGATCGGCGACCAGACCATGGTCGACGTACTTGCCGAGGTGGTCGCCGACCGCGGCGCCGAGCCGGCCTTCTCTGACCGGCACACCTCCGACGGCACGGGCTGGCGCACGCTGACCTGGGGTGAGCTGCACCAGCGCGCCCGCGAGCTGGCCGCCGCCTACATCGCGGCCGGTCTCCAGCCGGGGGAGTCGGTCGCGATCATGGCCGCCAACCGCATCGAGCACGTCGTCGCCGATATGGCCACGGTGCTCGCCGGCGGCGTCCCGATCAGCATCTACAACACCCTCGCGCCCGACCAGGTGGGCTACGTCGCCGAGCACGCGGACCCGCGCATCGTGGTGCTCGAGACCGACGACCACGTCGCTCGCTGGGCGCTCGGGCTCAAGCGCGAGGAGATCGTACGCGTCGTCACCATCGACACCGCCGTGGAGGACGACCCGCGCGCTGTCGCCTGGGACGACTTCGTGGCCTCGGGCGCGGCTGCGCTGGCCGAGGTCGGCGGGGAGCTGGACGCGCGCAGCGCAGCGGTGACCCCCGACGACACGGTCACGATGCTCTACACCTCGGGCACGACCGGTCAGCCGAAGGGTGTGGTGCTCACCCACCGCAACATCGTCTTCGAGACGACCAGCTCGCTGACGGTCTCCGGTGTCGAGGAGCCGGGGGTGCTCGTCTCCTACCTGCCCTTCGCGCACATCGCCGAGCGGGTCCTCAGCCTCTACATCCCGCAGTTCAACGGCGGCCACGTCTACCTGGTCCAAGACCCCGCACTGCTTCTCGGCACCCTCCAGGAGGTGCACCCGACCAGCTTCTTCGGGGTGCCGCGGGTGTGGGAGAAGATCCGCACCGGTGTCACCGCGCTCCTCGCCGCCGAGACCGACGAGGCCAAGAAGGCCGGGGTCGAGAAGGCGATGGCGGTCGGGCTGGCGTACGTCGAGTCGCAGCAGCTCGGCCAGACCACCTCGCCCGAGCTGCAGGCACAGTTCGAGCAGGCCGACGCGGCAGTCCTGTCGACCATGCGCGCACTGCTCGGTCTCGACAAGGTCGAGTGGGCGGCCAGCGCGGCCGCACCGATGCCGATCGAGGTGGCGAGGTTCTTCGCCGGCCTGGGGCTGAAGATCTACGACGTCTACGGCATGACCGAGACCACCGGGGCGGCCACCGGCAACGGGCCGGAGGCCTTCCGGCTCGGCACCGTCGGCCGCGCCCAGCCCGGGATCGAGCTGCGCATCGCCGATGACGGCGAGATCCTGTTCCGTGGCCCGATCATGACCCCGGGCTACGTCGGCCGACCCGATGCCACCGCTGCGCTCTTCGACTCCGAGGGCTGGCTGCACACCGGCGACATCGGATCGCTCGACGAGGACGGCTTCCTCACCGTGGTCGACCGCAAGAAGGAGATGATCATCAACTCCGCGGGCAAGAACATCGCCCCCTCCAACATCGAGAACCTCCTCAAGGAGAGCCCGCTCGTCGGCCACGCGATGGTGGTCGGTGACGGCCGCTCCTACGTCGTCGCCGTCCTCACCCTCGACGGCGAGATCGCTCCCGTGGTCGCCCAGAAGCTCGGCGTCGAGGCCGGATCGCTCGCCGAGCTGGCTCAGCACCCGGTGATCCGCGGTGCGGTGGGTCAGGCCGTCGACGCCGCCAACGCCCGGCTGTCCCGTCCCGAGCAGGTCAAGGCCTTCGAGCTGCTCGGCGAGGAGTGGACCGCCGAGTCCGAGGAGCTCACCCCGACCCTGAAGCTCAAGCGCCGGGTGGTGAGCAAGAAGTACGCCGACATCATCGACGGGCTGTACGCCGCCGAGGAGTGAGGTCGGACATCGTGCTGGCCCAGCCGCCGTCGCGGCGGATCTGCACGACTGTGATCACGACCAGGACCGCCGCGGTGGCGAAGTGGATCATCGCGTCGGTCACGTGGTCGGGCATGTGCATGACCCACATGACCTGGGGTGATGCGAGCGCCCAGATGCCGGGGACGGTGCCGGCGACGGCGGCCGCCAGGAGGTAGAGGACCGACCAGGAGTTGCGGCGGCACAGGAACAGGCCGGGCGCGAACAGGGCGAGTCCGGCGAGCGCGTGCCAGCCGTTGTAGTCCATGCCGAGCACCTTCGCCGTCGGTGCGTGGTGGCCGATCGCGAAGCTCGGCTCGGCGATGAACCCGGCGATCGCGATGCAGACGTGGGCTGCGCAGATCACCAGTACTGCCCACTGGGCGAACGTCCATCGCGTGCCCGAGCGCGTCTCTTGATAGATCGTTCTAGTCATATATTGACCATAGACGTTCACGGCCGACACGCGCTACCGGAAAGATGACGACGATGACCAACACGCGGGTGCGGATCCTCGCGGCCAGCACCGAGCTCTTCCGCCGGCAGGGCATGTCCGGCACCGGGCTCAAGCAGATCGCCGAGGTGGCCAAGGCGCCGTTCGGGTCGATCTACCACTTCTTCCCCGGGGGCAAGGACGACCTGGCGGGCGAGACGATCCGGCGCGCGGGCGGGGAGTACCGCGACCTGGTTCTGGCCTTCTTCGCCGGCCCCGACGACCTCGTCACCAACGTCGAGACCGCGTTCGCGGCCGCGGCCGCGGTGCTGGTGGAGACGGACTACGCCGACGCCTGCCCGATCGCCACCGTCGCGCTCGAGGTCGCGAGCACCAACGAGCCCCTGCGTCAGGCGACCGCCGAGGTGTTCACCGACTGGATCGAGGTCGGCGGGCGGCATCTCGAGCAGCGGGGAGTCCCGCCCGAGACAGCCCGTGGCCTCATCATCGGCTTCATCACCAGCCTCGAGGGCGCCTTCGTCCTGGCCCGGTCGCTGCGCTCCACCGAACCGCTGGAGGCGGCCGGCCGCGCCGTACAGGCTGCGGTGCGGGAGGCCCTGGGCGCAGAGTCGCCCGGGTTGTGAAGCTGAGAGTGGCCTATAGACCACTCTCAGCTTCAC
>NZ_JBHVGB010000186.1:0-11453 GCF_042801335.1 Nocardioides sp. NPDC057577
TCGCTCCACGGCGTGCAGATGCGCCGACTCGGCTACACACGGATGCGCGACTCGGCTACACGCGCGTCAGTCGAGCCCGATGGAGAACGCGGCTTCCAGGTCGACCTGGGAGTAGGTGCGGAAGGCGATGTGGGTCTCGGTCTCGAGCACACCGGGGACCTTGTTGACCTTGTCGGCGACGACGTTGGCCACGTCCTCGTGGGCACGGACGCGCACCAGGGCGATCAGGTCGATCTGGCCGGTGACGGAGTAGACCTCGCTGACGCCGTCGATGGCGGCCACGGCCTCGGCCACCTCGGGGATCTGGGAGACCTCGGCATTGATGAAGACGATCGCTGTGATCACGCAGGTCACGTTAGCCGATCCGCCTAGAGCTCCGCTGCCCGCCGGCCCGCACCGCCGATCGGGCAGGTCCACTCGCCCTCGATATGGGCGAGGCGTACGCCTGGGGACTCGAGCCAGCGCAGCACCAGCTCGGTCTCCTCGGCGCTCGCGGCCGGGACCGGGCCCGGGGCGGCCAGGACCGTCTCGGCGCTGAGCTGGAGATCGGCGACGTAGGCGTGGGCGTTGGCCTCTCGCGGGATCACCCCGGCGCCGGCGAGACGCCCGTGACGGACCACGTGGACCGCCCAGCGGCCATCATCCTCACGCCGGATCGCGGTGAGGTCGGGCAGCCGGGTCAGGCCGCTGAGCCGCTGGGTGCGCGCGGCGCCGCGCAGGTAGGAGGTCAGCCGGTCGCGGTGGACGGCCGCCTCCTCGAACCGCTCCTGCTCGGCCAGGCCGGTGAAACGCTCGGTGACGGTCTCGACCACCTCGTCGGGCCGGTGGAGCAGCGACTCGCGGACCCGCGAGACCAGGGCCGCGTACGTCTCCGCCGGGACGCTCTGGTCGCACGGGCTCAGGCAGCGGTGGAGCTCGGCGAGGACGCAGGGGGTCTTGCGGGGCAGCAGCGGGAGCCGGTCGGCGCACTGCCGGATCGGGAAGGTGTCGTGCAGCGCCTGGAGGGCCTTCTCGGCGACCTTCTTGGAGCCGAACGGGCCGAGATAGTCGGCGTCGTCGAGGAGCACCTGCTTGACCAGCGACAGCCTGGGCCACGGCTCCTGGGTGAGCTTGACGAAGTGCATCTTCTCCGGGCGTCGCGAACGGCGGTTGTAGGGCGGCTTGTGCTCGGCGATGAGCCGCAGCTCGCGCACCCCCGCCTCCAGCGCCGTCGCGCACTCGATGCCCTGCACGGTCGCGGCCAGCCCGACCATCTCGCCCATCCGGGAGCGAGTCTCGGAGGCGGTGAAGTAGGTGCGTACGCGAGTGCGGAGGTCCTTGGAGGTGCCGATGTAGAGCGGTCTGCCCTTGTCGTCCTTGAACAGGTAGACGCCGGGGGCGTGGGGCAGGTCCTCGGCCAGATGGCGCTTCTTGCGCTGGGCGGTGGTGACCTTGGCGGAGAAGACCGAGAGGTCCTCGAGGGTCTGCACGCCGATGTTGCCGAGCCGCTCCATCATCCCGTGGAGGACGTCGACGGTCGCGCGGGCGTCGGAGAGGGCGCGGTGGTTGGGGGTCGTGGGGGAGCCGAAGACCCGGGCCAGCGAGCCGAGCTTGTGGTTGGGCGCCTCGTCGCGGGTGACCACCCGGCGGGCGATCTTCACGGTGTCGAGCACCTCGAAGCGCGGCCAGGGCCGCTCCTGCTCGGCGGCGAAGTGCTTGAGGAAGCCCACGTCGAAGGGGGCGTTGTGGGCGACCAGCACGCAGCCCTCGGCGAACTCGAGGAACGCCGGGAGCACCGACTCGATCGTGGGGGAGGATGCGACCATGGAGTTGGTGATCCCGGTCAGCACGGCGATCGAGGGCGGGATGCCGGTGTGGGGGTTGACGAGCGTCTGGAACTCGCCCAGCACCTCGCCGCCACGCACCTTCACCGCGCCGATCTCGGTGATCATGCCGCCGTTGTCCGGGCTGTTGCCGGTGGTCTCCAGGTCGACCACGCAGAAGGTCAGGTCGCGTAGCGGCCTGCCGAGCTCGTCGAAGCCCCGCTGGGCCTCCCAGCCGCCGGTGGCCTGCTCACGCTGGCGCCGGGCGACGGCACGGGCACGCATCTCCTTCCGCGCCTCACGCACCGCCGAACTACTACTCATGCGAACACACTAGCGAGTGCCACCGACAGTGCTTCGCCACTAGGGTGTGGCGCACCTGACATTGGGAGGTGTGGGTCATCGCTGCGAGAAACGGCGGCAACGACGGGTCCTCGGGAGGGAACGAGGACCGTCCCTGGGCGCGCTGGTTCGCCCGCTCGGGCTCGTTGCAGGTCGAGCCGGCCGAGGCCGGCGAGCAGGCCAGGATGCTGCTGAGCGAGGACGGGCACGCGGCGGCGCTGCGGTTCAACGAGCGTGTGCTCGACACCTTGACCGGCGACCTGGCGGGCCTGGTCGAGTACGTCACCGTGCTGGACGGTGCCAAGGCGGAGGAGGTCCTCAACACCCAGAAGCTGATCGACAACGCCTTCGCCCGGGTCTCCGGCCAGGGTGTCGACCGGTTCGTCGCCTGGCTCGCGGAGCTGCGTACGCAGGGCCATCCTGCGATCGCGGTCCAGGCGCTGCATGCCTATGGCAGGCTCGCGGACGGCGATCTGGCCGCCGTGGCGACCTCGCTGGAGTCCGCCGCGGACCGGGTGATCCTGATCGCGGCCGCCGCGCTGCACCGCCCGCCCGAGGACGCGGCCCGGCTCGCGATCGAGACCGAGCACGACGCCTCGATCGCCTACGCGGTCATCCACGACGTGCTCCGGCAGCGGACCGTCCCCGACATCGCCCGTTTCCTGCGCGCGCTGCACCTGCTCGGGGCGCCGGACCTGGTCAACGACACCGTGAAACAGTTCGCGGCCCCGTCCAGCGGTCGCTCGAACCTCGACAAGGCCCTGCTGTACGTCGCGCTGGACGCCAGCCCGAGACTGCGTGAGATCGCGCTGGACCTGCTCTGGCGCACCCTCGGCGCGGTCGGTGACCTCGGCCGGGCGCCTGGTCCCGCTCAACAGCAGGATCTCGTCGCGGCGTTCTGGGAGCTGTGCCCGGGCGGCCGCGTGCTCGAGGACTGGTTCAAGCTGCGCCTCGACGGCACCGAGAACGCCGAGGAGGCGCGCGAGCACGTGGTGCTGCTGCTGCGCGGCAGCCGGGGTCCCGGCCGCGACAGCCTTCTGGCGGCCCTGGCCGGCGACGCGACGCCGACGAACCTCAAACGCATCTGCGAGACCCTCATGGAGGAGGGCGACGAGGCCCAGGCGGCGATGCTCGTCCGCGCGCTCGCTCACAGCGGCCACATCGAGCGGCTCGGCGACTTCCTCGACCGGTGGTCGTGGGCGCAGCCGTCCGCCGACACCACGCGGAGCCTGCTCCACTGGGTGCTCACCCCGGAGGGCGCGGACCGCGAGCCGATGGCGTCCGCCGTCGTGGAGGGCATCGCCGCCTACCTCGCCGACGGCCATGGCAAGACGCTGGGCGAGGACCTTCGGCGGCAGGCCGCGACCCTGGTCCGGCTCCGTCCCGCCGAGGAGATCGTGGGTCTGCTCGGGCACGTACCCGCCCGGGTCGGCAGGCGTGGCCGCTCAGCCGTCGCCGCCGACGTCGGCTGGAGGCTGGCAGAGGATCTGCTCGTCTACCCGGCGCCGACCGAGGAGACGTACGTCGCCTGGTATGCCGAGTGCCTCGCCGCCCTCGAGTCGGCCGGGTTCACCGACGCGGTGCGCACGTCGTGGCATCACCTCGCAGACGAGGCGATCAACCGCCGTGGCGCCGGTCCGACGATCGCCGAGACCGCCCACCAGCTTCGGCGCAAGGAGCTCACCGAAGCGGCCGACCGGCTGCTGATCCGCTATCTCGACCAGGCGCAGAGCGTCACGCCCACCGACATCGTCGGCATCACCACGCGGCTGCGCCTGCACCGCTACCCGGAGGCGAGCCGCGCCGGGGTGCTGCGTCGTTCGGTGGGGCGGTGGCAGGACCGGGCCCGGGTCGACGCCGTCGTCGAGACCCTCATCGCCGCCGGCCAGGAAGAAGAGGCCGAATGGGTCAGGGCCGGGTCGACGTGAGGGTCTGCCGCAGGTAGCGGCGGCCGGCGCCGACGAGGAGGACGAACGCGCCCGAGGCGACGATCATCACCAGGGCGCGCAGGCTCCACACGCTCCACACGGAGTCGTCGTCGATCCGGTGGCGGACCGCGCTCAGCAGCGTCAGCGCGACCAGATACAGCGCGAGCACGAGGAACGGACGATTCGCCGGGTCGCGGGAGAAGAGTCGCGCGCCGTGGTTCTTCGCGTCGTACCAGCCCAGGCCGGGGACCCGGAGATGATGGAGCCAGGGGAGCACGAGGAGGACGAGCGACCCCCAGGCGATCACCGCCACGCCCTTCCACACCCGGTCCCACGCCGACTCGTTGACAACCAGCGCGATGACGACGAAGGCCGCGTACGCCGCGAACGGGAGCAGCTGCTGGAGACCCGTCCCGAGCAGCTCCGAGCGGACCGCCAGGACGACGCAGGTGACCGCGTAGAGGATCAGGATCGGGATCGTGTTGAGCACGGCCAGGGTCTGCCAGTCGCCGCCCACCGCCACCAGGACCACCAGTGCGAGCACCAGGTTCACGAGCAGGATCAGCCAGAAGGAGTCGCTGGTGCGGCCCGGAAGCCGGGAGGCCCGCGGCTCGTGGAGGCCGCTGGGGACGTACCTCTCCGCGCTGAGCGCGTAGACCTCGCGGCTCAGCGCGTAGGTGAACACGATGCCGGACCCGATCGGGGCGATGATCGCGGCGAGGCGGACCAGCACGACCAGCCAGTCGAGCGGTGCCCCGGCCAGGGTCGCGGTGTCGGTCAGGCGTGCGTACGAGGTGCCGTGCTCGGCCCCGGAACCGGCCATGTGCTCGGCGTAGACCAGCTGGAGGGCGGAGTAGAGCAAGAACGAGCCGACGACCGTGCCGTACACCGCCCAGCGCACCCGCCTGGCCACCTCGCGACGGCCGCCCCGGACCTCGCCGGTCACGTCCAGGGGTGCCTGGAAGCCGATGTAGGCGTAGATCACGCCGCTGGTGATCAGCGCGCTGAGCACACCGGTCGACGTCGGCCCGGCCGCCGGTCCCGGGCCGGTGAGGGGAGCGGGGACGGCGAGCGCCAGGCACACCACGAAGATCACCGGGATGGCGATCTTGAGCAGGGTCAGGGCGGCGTTCGTGCGGAGGACGAACCGCCGGGGCAGCAGGACGAAGGCGATGATCGCGGCGGTCACCAGCACCGCCAGCGTGGAGCCGACCCGGGTGAGTCCGCCCTCGCCGGCCAGCGCGGGGACGACCTCGGCCAGCCCGTTGACCGCGGCCGCCGCTTGGGCGGCCGGGTTGATGGCGTACGAGATCCACAGCGACGCCGCGAGGATGATCACCACCAGCGGGCCGAAGGCGTCGTGCGGGTGGAACAGGAGCCCGCCCGTACGCTGCGAGATGAGGCCGAACTCGACCATCACCACGGCGATGGTGAGCATGAGTACGCCGCCGGCGGCCCAGCCGAGGAGCGCGGCCTCGCCCAGGCTCTCGTGGAGGGTGGGCACCGCCAGGAGCCAGCCGGACCCGATGACACCGCCCGCGGCCAGACCGACGACCTCGAACAGGCTCAGCTTGTCGCTGGCGTTGCCGTTGTCGGGCTTCTCGGGGACCTTGGGCTGTTCCGGCTTCTCGGGCTTCTCGGGGCTCTCGGGGGCGGTCCGGCGCGGCCGGGGATCAGGGGGAGCCTGCGACCGACCGAGCGCGACGAACGCGATCGCGGTCAGCAGCCCGCCGGTGGCCGCGATCCAGAGGTCGGGTTTGCGCATCAGGTCGCCGAACCCCACGGACCCGAGGCCGTCGAGCCGGACGGTGCCGTAGAGGGACATCACGAATCCCACGGCGCACAGGACCATCCTGGCGATCGTGTTGAGGGCGTGCCGCACGCGCTGGTCTCCCACTCCCGATGATTCGAATGTCCGCAGAACCTATCGAATCAGGTGGGTTCGGCGCAGGAACCCTGTGCGATCAGGCCAGCAGCGGCGAGAGCGAGGAGAGCGGCACGGTGCGGGCGCCGGCGCGGCGTACGTCCTTGACGACCTCGGCGTCGTCGGTGGCGACCAGGATGACGCGGCCGGCGGGCTCGGCGTCGACGAGGTCGCGGATGACGTCGTCGGCGATGACGCCCTCGGGGGAGAAGAGGACCTTGACGCCGCGCGGAGGCACGGCGGTGGGACGAACGGATGCCGAGTGGGCGTCGAAGACGACGGTCGTCTCGGCGCCGGTGCGGGCGGCGATCGGCGCGATCGCCCGCAGCAGCCGCAGCCGCTGGGCATCGAGCGCCGAGTCGGGCCACAGCGCCTTGGAGACGTTGTAGCCGTCGACGATCAGCCGGACCCGCGGCATCGCCAGGAACTGCTCCAGGTGGGCGCTGCTGGTGACCCCGGCACCGGCGGCGGCGTCAGCGGAGGCCAGCTCGGCCTCCACCCGCTCGCCCGGGGTGCCGGTGACCGGCGGCAGCGCCAGCTCGCGACGCAGGCCTCCGGCCGCGTCGAGCAGCGTGTCGAGCAGGAACCGGGCGCGCAGCGAGGCGTCCTCCCGGTCCGTCTTGGACGAGCGTCGCTCGGCAGCCGCCTCGCGCTCGAGCTTGTCGATCTGGCTGCGGAGCTGCCGCAGCTGGCGGTCACGTGCGGCGAGCTCGTCCTCGGCGCGGGCGAGCGCAGTGCGGGCCTCGCTGAGGGCCTCGTCCAGCCCGGTGCCGACCTCGCGGGCCGCGGTCCGGGCCTCGCCGAGCTTGCGCCGCAGGGCGGTGTTGTCGGCCTTGAGGTCGTCGAGGCGGGCCTTGCGGTCGGCACGCACCTCGCGGAGCTCGTCCTCGGCCGCGGTGAGCTTGCCGCGCAGACGGGCCACCTCGGCGTCGACCACCGGCACCGCGGCGGCCTCCAGCCGGTCCAGGGCCTCCTTGAGCGAGACCTCCCAGCCGTCGGGGCGGATGAGCCACACGACCGCGGCCGCCTCGGCCGGGTCCTCGGGAAGGACGACGTCGTCGGGGGAGTCCTCGAGGACGTACGCCGGGCGCAGCTGGCTCCCGACCTTCTCCCGGACCTCGTCGTCCCCCTCGAGCACCGAGGCGATCATCGCGCCGCCGGCCTTGGCGCGCCGGGCGGGCGCGAAGTCGGCGATCCGCTTGAGCGCGGGCGGCAGGCGCACCACGTCGGGAAGCACCCCGGCCGTGAGCGCGACGATGCGCCCCCGGACCGTGTCGGGGAGCGTCGCGTACGTGGAGACCTCCATGTTCCAAGTGTAGGGACCCGGGCCGCGATCGCCGCCTCGAATACCGTGCTGCGATGGTGGTGACACGCCGGACGCAACCGGACGAAAGCAAAAATGTCGGTGCTCGGTGAGACCGTCACTCACATGACGACGAGAATCGACTGTGACACCTGCCTCGTGCGTGGACTGGCGTGCCACGACTGCGTGGTCACCGTGCTGCTGGGGCCGCCTCCGGAGCTGACCATCGAGGACGACGAGCGCCGGGCGCTCGACGTGCTGGCCGAGGGTGGTCTGGTCCCGCCGCTGCGCATGGTGGAAGGGATGTAGCCGAACTTTTGGGCGTGGGTGGTTGGCAGGTGGGGGATGGCGTCGGCTAGTGTGCGCAGGAACTTGGCGCTCGTGGAAGTGGGTCAACCGGCCCACGCGGGTGTCGCGCTTAGTCCAGGCCCGCTTCGGGGCGGGCCAGGAGCCGGGGAACCACACCGATCATCTGGGGTGTATCCGCCGCAAGAGCGATCCGGGAGACCGGATCGAGGAGCGGTGGTAGGGCAGGTCGTGCCTGAACCCGTCAGCTCACCCGGTAGGCGTCTACGACTACACACAAGGAGACCGTCCGCTCGTGACACGCGACCGGAAGCGACTCATTGCCGGAGCAGCCGGCATCGCCGCCATCGGTGTCGCCGGGATCATTCCCGCAGCGACCCCCGCCCAGGCAGACCCTGACATCGACGACGTTCGCAAGAAGGTCGACAAGCTCTACACCCAGGCCGAGGCGGCCAACGAGGACTACAGCAACGCCAAGCTGCGGCTTCAGGATCTCAAGGATCAGCTCGAGGACCTCAGCTCCGACGAGAAGCGTCAGAGCAAGGAGCTCGACAAGATCCGCGCCGAGCTCCGTGACTCCGTGCTGCGGCAGTTCGAGGGCTCCGACGTCTCTGCCGTCGGCCAGGTGATCACCTCCGAGGACCCGCAGGAGTTCCTCGCCGGTCTGTCCACCGTCTCGTCCTACAACGCGCTGCAGGCCGACCTGCTGGCTCGGTACAACACCGAGGCGGAGGCCCTCCACGTGCGCCGCGAGGCCACCGAGGACGCCAAGTCCCAGATGGCCAAGGTCAAGACGACCATGCAGCAGAAGAAGAGCGAGATCGACAAGAAGTACGACGCGGCCCAGGCCGAGCTCAAGGAGCTCGAGGCCGACGAGCTCGAAGAGTTCCAGTCGACCGACACCAGCATCCCGGGCAACCTGCCCTCGCCGTCGGGCCGTGCCAAGATCGCCGTCGACTACGCGCTCGCCCAGGTCGGCGACTCCTACGTCTACGGCGCCACCGGCACCGCGTCGTGGGATTGCTCCGGCCTCACCATGGGTGCTTGGGGGGAGGCCGGTGTCGGGCTCCCGCACTCCTCCTCGGCGCAGTACAGCAGCGGCCCCTCGGTCCCGCGCGACCAGCTCGCCCCTGGCGACCTGGTCTTCTACTACAGCCCGATCAGCCACGTCGGCATGTACATCGGCAACGGCATGATCGTGCACGCGTCCAACCCGAGCACCGGTGTGAAGGTCTCCCCGATGGACGAGATGCCCTACACGGGCGCCGTCCGCCCGGGCTGAGTTTGACCTAGGACCCCGAAGAGGCCGATCGTTCGCAGGTGCGAACGGTCGGCTCTCTTCTTTCCCGTCCGGTCCTGATCGGGACCGGGCTCGTGCTGGTGATGCTGCTCGCCGGGTTCGTCGGCTGGCGGCTGACCGGCGGAGGCGAGTACGTCGCGCCGACTCCGACCGCTGAGCCGGTCGTGCGCGCCGACACGGAAGCTGCCCGGGCCTCGCTGGAGGCGTTGGTCGAGGGCGTAAGCGATCGGGCCGAGCCCGACGGGGAGGACGCAGCCTCGGTGGCCGTGCGCAACGCGCATGCCATCGGCATCGCCGACATCACCGCGAGGTACGTCGCCGAGGCCGGCAACGTGGCGCCGGACGGCTCCTGGACCGCCGACGTCGAGATGTCGTGGCGCACCCCCGGCGACCCGACGCTGACCGAGGAACTGAAGGTCGCCTTCGGCCCCGAGGGTGCGATCGCCGGGTTCTCGGCGGCCCAAGGCACCCGGCTGCCGTTGTGGCTCAGCGGCCCGGTCGAGGTGCGCCGCACCGGTTCCACCCTCGTGGTCGCCCAGGCCCCCGCCGAGGTCGCCGACCGCTACGCCGAGCTGGCCACCGCTGCGGTCGCCGGGGTCCGCAAGGTGGTCGCCTGGAAGGACCCGCGCCTGGTCCTCGAGGTGCCCGCGAACGGCCTCGACTCGGCGCTCGGCGCGCAGCCGGGGACCTACACCGCCGTCGCGGCGGTGACCGCGACCGTCGACGGGTCCACGAAGGCCGGGACGCCGCTGCACGTGTGGGTCAACCAGGGCGTCATCGGCGATCTCGACGCCCCGGGCGCCCAGATCGTCATCACCCACGAGGCCACCCACGCGGCCACCGACGCCGCGACCAACACCAGCCGGCCGATGTGGCTGGTCGAGGGCTTCGCCGACTACGTCGCGCTCCGCGACACCAAGCTGCCGTTGTCCAAGACCGCCGGCCAGGTCCTCGCCCAGGTCCGCGAGAACGGCGCCCCCGACCACCTGCCGGGCAAGGCCGAGTTCAACACCCGCTCGGAGCACTTCGGTGCCGAGTACGAAGCCGCCTGGCTCGCCTGCGAGGTGCTCGCCGAGGCCGGCGGTGAGCAGGCCCTGGTCGATCTCTACGAGGAGACCGGGCGCGGCATCGGTCTGGAGAAGGCGCTGCAGGCCGGCTTCGGGTTCGGGGAGGACGAGCTGACCGCCCGCTGGCGGACCCATCTGTCACACTCGGCTCGATGACGAGGGCAGAAGTGAGCGCAACGCGACGTACGTCCTGGGTGGTTCTCGTCCTCGGGGCGGTGGCATTCGTGGTGCTCGCCTGGGCGTTGATCCCGTGGCACCCCTACCCGGGCGGCGCGCTCGACCTGCCCGACGAGCGTGATGTGTTCACGGCCGAGGAGCTGGAGCGGATGCTGGCCTACTCCGGCACCGCTCGCTGGATCAGCCGGGCCTCGCTCGTCGTATCGCTGGTCGTTGCCTGCGTGCTCGGGTTCACCTCTCTGGGCCGGCGTCTGGTGGCGCGGCTGCGTGGACCGTGGCTGCTCCGGGTGGTGCTCGCGGTCGCCGTGGTCACGCTCCTCGGCTGGATCGCGACGCTGCCGTTCGGGGTGGCGATCCACCGTCTGCAGATGCGCTACGGGCTCTCGCGACAGGCCTGGGGGCCCTGGCTGGGCGACTCGCTGCTGAACCAGGTCGTCGGCATCGTGACGACCTCGGTGGCGCTGCTCGCCCTCTTCGCCTGCATCCGCCTCGCCCGGCGATGGTGGCCGGCCGTCGCCGCTGTCCTCGTCGCTGCCCTCGTCGTGGTCGGCTCGTTCGTCTACCCGGTCGTCATCGAGCCGCTGTTCAACGACTTCGAGCCGCTGCCGCGCGGCCAGTTCCGCACCGAGGTGATGGCCATCGCCGAACGCGAGGGCGTCGAGGTCGACGATGTCCTGGTGGTCGACGCCTCCCGGCGTACGACCTCTCTCAATGCGTACGTCACCGGATTCGGCTCCACCCGCCGCGTCGTCCTCTACGACAACCTCGTCGACTCGCAGCGGGGCGCCGCCGCGCGCGGGGCGGTCCTCTCCGTCGTCGCCCACGAGCTTGCCCATGCCAAGCACGACGACGTCCTGGTCGGCACGGTCATCGGTGCCGCCGGCGCGGTCGCCGGCGTCGGACTGCTGGGCCTGCTGCTGTCCTACCGGCGCCAGGACGAGTACGCCACCCCCGAAGCCGTCCCGATGCTGATGGCCGTCTTCGCGCTGGCGAGCGTGCTGGCGATGCCGATCCAGAACGGCCTCAGCCGGCACGTCGAGGCCCGCGCGGACGTCGACGCGCTCCATGCCACCGGCGACCTCGAGTCGTTCATCCGGCTGCAGCACGACCTCGGCGCCCGCTCGCTCTCCGATCCGTCCCCGCAGGCCTGGTCGCAGTGGTGGTTCGGCTCCCACCCGACGACGTTGCAGCGGATCGCTATTGCTCGTCGGGTGCTGGACTGAGATAAGGCCGAGTCGGCGCATCCGATCCCTCTGGCTCGCGTGGCGTCGCCAGGCCCGGGATCAGATGCGCCCACTCGGCGC
>NZ_JBHVGB010000187.1:0-11450 GCF_042801335.1 Nocardioides sp. NPDC057577
GAGGTAACTCGGTGAACGGCCGCTTCCTTTGTGGAGTTCCACGAGGGAAGTACGCGCTCACCGAGTTACCTCGGTGAGCATTCCGCGTCACAACCCGAGCTCGTCCGCCAGCACGGCCAGGTGGAGCTCGAAGAGGCCGGCGGGGTCGCCGAACGCGTCGGGGCCGAACTGACCGAAGACCTCGAAGCTGACCCGGCCGAAGAGGCTGGTCCAGACGAGTACGCCGCGGGTGAGACCCGAGTCGGGCAGGTCGAGACCGAGCTGGTCGCGGATGCCCTGAAGACCCTCCGCGAGCGCGGGCGAGATCTCCTCCGGCTCCTCGGGCAGTCGCAGCCGCCCGGCGGCGAGCGCGCCGCCACACACCCGCAGCATCGCGGTCGGGACCCGGGTGCCGGGCACGCTGGTGCGCTCATCGGGTGCGGCATAGCCGGGGACCGGTGACCCGAAGAGCAGGGCGTACGTCGCCGGCTCGGCGAGCGCCCAGGACCTGACCGCGCGGCCGAGGGCCATGAACTGGGCGCGGTAGTCGTCCGTGGGGGCAGAGGCGACGGCGGCGTCGACGGCGTCGCCGAGCTCGTCGTACCCGGAGACGAGGAGCAGGGTCAGCAGCTCGTCGCGGTTCTTCACGTAGCGGTAGACCGCGGAGGAGACCACGCCGAGGTCGCGGGCGACCGCACGCAGCGAGAGCGCGGCGGCACCATCGACCGCCAGGTGCTCGCGACCGATCCGGACGATCTCGTCCATGGTCTGCGCCCGTGCCCGCTCGCGGGGCGTGCCGTCTCGTGAGGTCGCTGTCATGCCGCCATCGTGACCCGTCCCGGAGAGCGCTGTCAACAAAAGTGAGCACTGCTCTTGCTTTTGTCCCCGGAGCGCGCCACACTCATTCCGAGAGCACTGCTCTCGATTCCGCCCCACACTTCAGGAGACAGCCATGAACAGCACCTACCTCGTCATCGGCGCCGGCCCCGTCGGCGCGACCATCGCCCAGCAGCTCGCCGCCCGCGGGGATCGCGTACGCCTCCTCACCCGCTCGGGGAGCGGCCCGGTGCACGCGAGCATCGAGCGGCTCCGCGGCGACGCCACGGATCTCGGCACCGTCACCCAGGCGGCGGCGGGCGTGAGCGCCGTCTTCCACTGCATGCACGGCAGCGCCTACGCCGCCGACACCTGGCGCGCCGAGCTCCCGCGGGCCGAGAAGGTCGTGCTCGAGGCCGCCGGACGGGCCGGCGCCGTGGCCATCTTCCCGGAGAGTCTCTACGCCTACGGCCACGTCACCGGGCCGATGACCGAGCAGACGCCGCGTGACGCCGACTTCGGCAAGCCCGCGGTGCGGGTCGACCTGCTCCGCGCCCGCGACGCCTCCCCGACCCCGACGGTCAGCGTCGCGGCCTCGGACTTCTACGGCCCGCTGGTGCGCAACGCCCACGCCGGCGAGCGCATGGTCCCGACGGTCCTCGCCGGCCGGACCATGCGCGTCCTCGGCGACCCGGACGCGCCGCACTCCTGGACGTACGTCCCGGACCTGGGCGCCGCGATGATCAAGGCGGCCGACGAGGAGACCCTGTGGGATTCCTTCCTGCACGCCCCCACCGCTCCGGCGATCTCACAGCGTGCCCTGGTGCAGCTCTACGCCGACGTGGCGGACGTCGCCGCCCCCAAAGTCAGCCGCATCCCGACCTGGACGATGAAGGCGGTCGGCGCGGTGCACGGCGGCACCCGGGAGCTGGCCGAGATGATCTACCAGTTCGACAAGCCGTTCGTGCTGGACTCCTCGGCCAGCGAGTCCCTGCTCGGCCTGGCTCCCACCCCGCTCGAGACCGGGGCCAAGGCGACGGTGGACTGGTGGCGTACGCAGGCCTGAGGGGGCTAGCGGGCGCTCCAGCCGCCGTCCATGGCCCACGAGGCACCGGAGACCATCGAGGCGTCCGGGCCGGTGAGCCAGCCGACCAGGGAGCCGACCTCGTCCGGCTCGACCAGCCGCTTCACCGCGACGTCCTGCAGGAGCACCTGCTCGACGACCTCGGAGGCAGGGACACCGTGCACCCTGGCCTGGTCGGCGATCTGCTTCTCCACCAGCGGCGTACGCACGTAGCCCGGGTTGATGCAGACGCTGGTCACCCCGTGCGGACCGCCCTCGAGGGCGGTCACCTTCGAGAGTCCCTCCAGGCCGTGCTTGGCCGAGACGTAGGCGCTCTTGAAGGGGGAGGCGACCAGGCCGTGCACGGAGGAGATGTTGACGATGCGGCCCCAGCCATTGGCGTACATGTGCGGCAAGGCGGCCCTGACCAGCAGGAACGGAGCGACGAGCATGATCGAGTGGATCCTGCGGAAGTCGTCGGGGTCGAACTCCTCGATCGGGCTGACCCGCTGGATGCCGGCGTTGTTGACCAGGATGTCGACCTCCAGCGAGAGGTCGTCCAAGGCCTCGGTGGCGGTCAGGTCCGCCACCCACGCCTCGCCGCCGATCTCCTCGGCGAGGGCATGGGCGGCATCGCCGGCCAGGTCGGCGACGACGACCCGCGCGCCGCGGGCGGCGAGCTCGCGGGCCACCGCCGCACCGATCCCCGAGGCGCCACCGGTGACCAGGGCCTTCCGGCCCCGCAGCGTACGTCCGGAGGGACCGCCACCCGAGACGGCCGAGGTCACGCCGGGCTCACCTCGCGCTCGGCCTCACGTGCGGCGTCGGCACGGTCCAGGGCCCGCAGCGACGTGCCCCTGGTCTCCTTGAGCGTGAGCACGACGAGCGCGGTGAGGATGCCGGCGACCGCGAGGTAGATCGCGGTGTTGGTCCAGGTGCCGGTGTCCTTGAGCCAGGCGATGGCCAGGAGCGGCGCGAGCGAACCGGCGAAGATCGAGGTCACCTGGTAGGAGATCGAGATGCCGGAGTAGCGCATCCGGGTCGGGAACATCTCGGCCATGATCGCGGGCTGCGTGGAGTACATCAGCGCGTGGATGGCCAGACCGGCGATCAGCGCCGCCACGATCGCGAGGTTGTTCTTGGTGTCGAGCATCGGGAACGCCCAGAAGCCCCAGGTCGCGCCCAGCACCGCACCCACCAGGTAGACAGGCTTGCGGCCGATACCGTCGGCGATCCTGCCGACGGCGAGGATGAAGAAGAAGTGGCAGGCGTGCGCGACCGCGATCAGGCCGAGCAGCGCGCCCTGGTCCATCTTCTGGTCCTCGACCAGGTAGACGATCGAGAAGGACACCACCAGGTAGTACATGATGTTCTCCGCGAACCTCAGACCCATGCCCTTCAGCACGCCCAGCGGGTAGCGGCGGAGCACCTCGAAGACGCCGTAGCCGGTCGAGGCGGCATCGCTCTGCTCCGCCTTCGCCTCCTCGAAGATGGGCGAGTCGGTCACCGAACGGCGGATGAAGTAGCCGACGACGACCACCACGGCCGAGAGCCAGAACGCGACTCGCCAGCCCCACGCCAGGAAGGCGGCGTCGGAGAGCGCGAGGGTCATCACGGTGAGCACCAGGGTGGCGAGCAGGTTGCCCACCGGCACCGCGGCCTGCGGCCAGGCCGCCCAGGTCGCGCGCCTGTCGTCGGGGGCGTGCTCGGCGACCAGCAGGACGGCACCGCCCCACTCACCACCCAGCGCGAGCCCCTGCACGAACCGGAGCACCACCAGCGCGATCGGCGCGGCGAGCCCGATCTGGTCGTACGTCGGCAGGCAGCCCATCAGCACGGTCGCGACACCGATCAGCATGATGGTCAGCTGCAGGGTGTACTTGCGGCCGAGGCGGTCGCCGATGTGGCCGAAGACGACGCCGCCCAGGGGGCGGGCGACGAACCCGATGGCGTACGTCACGAAGGCGGCGATGATCGCGTCGTAGGCGTTGCCGGTGGCCGGCATGATCACCTTGGCGAAGACGAGCGCCGAGGCGGTCGCATAGAGGAAGAAGTCGTACCACTCCACGACCGTGCCGGCCATGGAGGCCGCCACGGTCCTGCGGAGCAGGCCCTGCTCGTCGACTGGGTCGTTGGGGGCGGCGGTGGCGCCCGGCTGTGTCGTGGACATGGCTCGGAGTGTGACAGCGATCATAATGTGCTTGCAACGCGCATGTTGGCACACGGCATGAACGAAAATGCACATTCGCCGATAGGGTCACCCCATGGCCACCCCTCCGTCGACGCCGCCCTCCGCCGACCAGCTGCTGGTGCTGCTGGAGGTGGCCCGCAGCGGCCGCTTCACCACCGCCGCGCGCTCGCTGGGCCTGACCCACACGACGGTCAGCCGCAACATCTCCGCCCTCGAGCGCGCCCTCGGCGGCCGGGTCCTGGTGCGCGGCTCCGACGGGTGGGCGCTGACCGCTCTCGGTGAGCGCGCCGCGCGGGCCGCCGAGGGAGTCGCCGAGTCGCTGGCCCGGCTGGCGGCCGACGAGCCGGCCGACCCGGTGGCCGGCGTGGTCCGGATGTCGACGACCGACGGGTTCGCCGCGTACATCGCCTCGCCGGCGGTGGCCGCGCTGCGGCAGGACCACCCCGAGCTCTCGGTCGAGATCGTCACCGTGACCCGGCAGGCGGCGCAGCACCGCTCCGGCGTCGACATCGAGGTGGTCGTCGGCGAGCCGGCGGTGAACCGCGGCCGGGCGATGCACCTGGGCGAGTACGAGCTCGGCCTCTACGCCTCCCCCGCCTATCTGGAGCGCCACGGCGCCCCCGGCACGATCGAGGAGGCCGTACGCCATCGCCTGGTCTACTTCGTCGACTCGATGCTCCAGGTCGACGACCTCGACATCCCCCGGCGGCTGCTGCCCGGCATCCGCGACGCGGTCACCTCGACGAACGTGTTCGTCCACGTCGAGGCGACCCGGGCCGGAGCCGGTCTGGGCCTGCTGCCCTGCTTCATGGCCGACCGGCACCCCGACCTCGTCCGGATGCTCCACGAGGACATCCACCAGCGGCTGCCCTACTGGGCGGTCGTGCATCCGGAGTCCTGGCGACGGCCCGCCGTGGCCGCCGTCGTGGGCGGCCTGCGGGAGCAGATGGACGAACAGCGAGACACCCTGATCGGCCGGTGACGCCCGCGGATTCGTTGGTACCGGCCCGGCGCCGGATGCCTGATCCTGGGCCCATGCTCCGCCGTTCCGCCGACCATCAGCGACAATTCACGGGTGCCACACTCGACTCGGGCAGCCGCCGTGCGTCTGGTGGCGTTCTTCGTGGCCGGGATGCGGCTGGCGACCCTCGCGCAGATGGCGCCGTCGCTGCTGACGGCGATGCCCGCGCTCTCCCGTGTCGACCACCCGTGGCTGACCGGGGCCAGCTGGATCCTGGCCACCGGCATGCTCGTCGCCATCACGGCGATCACCCTGGTCACCCGGCGGCCGCCGGGGGTGACGTACGCCGTGCTCGACGTCGCGGTGGCCGTGGCGCTGTTGGTCGTGGGGCTGTGGACGGTCCCCGTCGAGCTGCGGACAGGCACCTGGGTGGGGTTCCAGCTGGGCTACGCGCTGTGCGTGTCCTGCGGGCTCTCGGCCGTACGCTCGCGATGGCTGTGGATGTTCCTGCTCGCCTCGCTGGCGGTCGCCGAGGTGGTCTACATCGCGCCGACCGTGGACGGCTGGGCCGACCTCACCGGCGCACTGAGCACCTGCCTGACGCTGCTGGTGCTCGGGCCGCTGGCCTGGTTCGGCTGTCAGACGATCGTGCGGATCGGGACGGAGGCCGATGAGGCGCGGCGCTATGCCGCTGAGGCGGCCAAGGCCGAGGAGGAGCGGCGTGCCCGGCTCGCGATCCACAACGGCACCGCGATGATGCGGCTGCTCGTGGAGACCGACTCCGCCGGCGGCAACGGCGCGCTGCGGTCGCAGGCCGAGGTCGAGCTCAACCGGATGCGCGCGTATCTGAGTGGTCAGACCCCGCCGCCGGTGAGCGAGGCGACCAACCTGGCCGCGGTGGCCACCGCCGTCGGCGCGGAGTTCGACGACCTCCCGATCACGGTCGTCGCAGACCTTGCCCAGGACGTCGCGCTTCCGCGGGATCTCGCCGACGACCTGGCCGCCGCGCTGCGCAGCCTGCTCCTCAACGTACGCCAGCACGCGCAGGCTGGCCGGGTCGTCCTGCACGCCGCCGAGGACGAGGACGGCACCGGCTGGGAGGTCACCCTGCACGACGACGGCATCGGCTTCGACACCTCGGCGACCGCCTTCGGCGTCGGCCTGCGGGAGGTGGTCGTCGAGCAGCTGGCGCGCTCGGGCGTCTCCGTCGAGATCAGCAGCATCCGCGACCTCGGCACCACGGTCACGCTCACGCAGGCGACCGTCGCGGAGGTGTCGTGATGTCTGCGATGACCTCCGGCCCGCGGTTCACCCATGTGGACGACGCGACCGCGATGCGCGCCTCGCTCGGTCTGCTCCTGCCCGATCTCACCTTCGTGTCCAGCCACGGATCCGTCGAGGACCTCCTGGGCGTACGACCGGAGGCCGACGTGGTGATCCTCGACCTCCACCTCGCCAACACCGGTCAGCCCGACGCCTCCCAGGGCACCACCGCCATCCGGCGCATCGTCGAGGCCGGCTACCGGGTCTGCGTCTACTCCCAGGAGGAGCGCCGGTTCGTGCTCGCGGCCTGCCTCGCCGCCGGCGCGACGGGTGTGGTCTCCAAGTCGGCCACCCTGGCCGAGGCCGAGGCGGCCTTCCGGGCCGTGGCCTCCGATGAGCCGGTGATCCCCCCGGGCATCACCGGCCTCATCGAAGTTCTCGTACGCCGCCGCACCATCACCGTCCTCACCCCGCGGCAGCGCGAGGTCCTCGCCCATCGCGCCCGCGGACTGACGTACGCGGAGATGAGCCGGTCGATGTATCTGTCCGAGTCGACGCTGCGCGGCTACTGGATGGAGCTGGCCCAGCTGGTCTCGGAGTATCTGCGCGAGACCTCGCCCGGCGACATCGAGCACGCCCTCGGGCTGCGCCCGGGAGACCTGCTCGATCTCTGGCCGGAGTGAGCAGCTAGCTGCTGATCCCGCTCCACTTCCAGGTGCCGTCGGTGCCGACCTTGGACGAGGCCGAGAAGGTCGTGCTGTGCCCGATCCCGCTGCTCTGGCGGATGCGCACCGCGTTGCCGGTCGTCGGGTTGATCAGCACGATGTCCTTGGCCGCGACCGAGCCGTCGGCGTCGTAGCAGTTGTGCACCGACAGGTAGCGCCACCCCGTGCCGAGGCTGCGGACGACGTACTTCTTAGCCTCTGCCGGGCGGTCGGGGCGGACGACGATCTGCTCGAGCTTGTTGGTGCTCGGGTTGATCGAGTAGAGCAGGTTGTACATCACTCCGTTGTGGCTGGTCCACACGCCCGCGACGGTCGTCGTGCTCGGCAGGGTGACCGGCAGGTTCGTGACCGTGCCGAGGCGGGCGCCCGCGCTGGAGTAGGAGAGCGCGGTCTGCTGGACGACGCCGGAGGTCGTGACGCTGTAGACCTCCGTCGTCGGGCCGTTCACGACCTTCTTGGGACTCCAGCCGGTCACCGCGGAGCCGTTGGTGCGGTAGAGCTGCGCGGACTTCGTCTCGGTCAGCACGGACTGCCCGATGGTCCCGCCGATGGTCACGGTGCGGCCGGTGCCATCGGTGCCGGGCACGATGTAGCCGCTCTTCCAGGAGGTCTCGTCACCGGCCCCACCGACCTCGATCCAGGCCCGCGGGGACCAGGAGACCGTGGCAGCGCTGCGGTAGTTCCCCGTCACCGTGCTGTTGGTAATGGACCGCTTGCGGACATAGCCGCTGGCCTTGCCGTTGATCGAGCCGGAGCAGTTCACGGTGCCGGCCGCGGCGGCCGGCGAGCTCGCCCCTCCGATCGCGGTGAGCGATCCGGCGAGCAGGGCGGTGCCCGCGAGGGCGACCAGAGCCGAGCGACGCTGTCGAGTCATGTGCTTCATGACCGCGACGCTATCGACGCGAGCGGTCGAACGGTCCCAACGAATCCACACACTTCGCACGAGCTAGGTGTCCACCAACTGAAAGGAAACGTCCCATAACCTGGGACGGCGTACTTCGGATGGGTAGCGTGACCGCCATGTTCAAGAAGGTGTTGGTAGCCAACCGCGGCGAGATCGCGATCCGAGCTTTCCGTGCGGGCTTTGAGTTGGGTGCGAAGACGGTTGCCGTCTTCCCATATGAGGACCGGGGCTCCGAGCACCGGCTGAAGGCCGACGAGGCCTACCAGATCGGAGAGCTCGGCCATCCGATCCGGGCGTACCTCGATCCGGACGCGATCGTCGAGGTCGCCAAGCAGAGCGGCGCGGACGCCATCTACCCCGGCTATGGGTTCCTCTCCGAGAACCCGGCACTGGCCGAGGCCTGCGCCCGGGCGGGGATCACCTTCGTCGGGCCGTCGGCGGAGGTCCTCACGCTGACCGGCAACAAGGCCACCGCCATCGCGGCGGCGAAGGCCGCCGGCGTACCCACTCTTCAGTCCGTCGACCCCTCCACCGATGTCGACGCGCTCGTCTCCGCCGCATCCGCCCTCCCCTACCCGTTGTTCGTGAAGGCGGTCGCCGGTGGTGGCGGCCGCGGGATGCGCCGGGTCGACGACCCCGACAAGCTGCGCGAGGCCGTCGAGACCTGCATGCGCGAGGGCGAGGCCGCCTTCGGCGACCCGACCGTCTTCATCGAGCAGGCCGTGGTCGAGCCGCGTCACATCGAGGTGCAGATCCTCGCCGACGGCACCGGTGAGGTGATCCACCTCTTCGAGCGGGACTGCTCGGTGCAGCGCCGCCACCAGAAGGTCGTCGAGATCGCGCCCGCGCCGAACCTCGACCCTGAGCTGCGCGAACGCATGTGTGCGGACGCGGTGCGGTTCGCGAAGAAGATCGGCTACTCGTGTGCCGGCACCGTCGAGTTCCTGCTCGACCCGGCCGGCAACTACGTCTTCATCGAGATGAACCCACGTATCCAGGTCGAGCACACCGTGACCGAGGAGGTCACCGACGTCGACCTGGTCCGCTCGCAGATGCGGATCGCCGCCGGCGAGACGCTGGCCGACCTCGGACTGACCCAGGACTCCGTGCAGCTGCGCGGCGCGGCGATGCAGTGCCGGATCACCACCGAGGACCCTGCCAACAACTTCCGCCCCGACACGGGCATGATCACCACCTACCGCTCCCCCGGTGGTGCCGGGATCCGGGTCGACGGCGGCACGACGTACGCCGGGGCCGAGGTCTCGCCCCACTTCGACTCGATGCTCGCCAAGCTCACCTGTCGCGGGCGCACCTTCGAGGACGCCGTCACCCGGGCCCGACGGGCCGTGGCGGAGTTCCGGATCCGTGGGGTCGCGACGAACATCCCGTTCCTGCAGGCGCTGCTCGACGACCCCGACTTCATCTCGGGCTCGATCACGACCTCGTTCATCGAGACCCACCCGCAGCTGCTGACCGCGCGGGCCTCCGGTGACCGCGGCACCAAGCTGCTCACCTATCTGGCGGACGTGACCGTCAACCAGCCCCACGGCGCCGCCCCGGTCTCGCTCCACCCGGTCGAGAAGCTGCCGAAGCTCGACCTGTCGGTGGCTCCGCCGCCGGGCTCTCGCGATCTTCTTCGTGAGCTCGGGCCGGAGGGTTTCGCCGCCGCGCTGCGTTCCCAGGAGCCCGTCGCCGTCACCGACACCACCTTCCGCGACGCCCACCAGTCGCTGCTGGCGACGCGGGTCCGCACCACCGACCTGCTCGGCGTCGCCGGCCATGTCGCCCGGCTGACACCGCAGCTGTGGTCGCTGGAGGCATGGGGTGGCGCGACGTACGACGTGGCTCTCCGGTTCCTCTCCGAGGACCCGTGGGAGCGGCTGGCCGCGCTGCGCGAGGCGGTGCCGAACGTCAACCTGCAGATGCTGCTGCGCGGTCGCAACACGGTGGGCTACACGCCCTACCCGACCGAGGTCACCGACGCGTTCGTCTCCGAGGCCGCCTCGACCGGGATCGATGTCTTCCGGATCTTCGACGCGCTCAACGACGTGTCCCAGATGCGGCCGGCGATCTCTGCCGTTCGCGAGACCGGGACGGCCGTCGCCGAGGTGGCCCTGTGCTACACCGGCGACCTCTCCTCGCCGGACGAGAAGCTCTACACGCTCGACTACTACCTGCGGCTGGCCGAGGAGATCGTCTCGGCCGGGGCGCACGTGCTGGCGATCAAGGACATGGCCGGGCTGCTGCGGGCACCTGCCGCACGGACGCTCGTGACCGCGCTGCGAGAGCGGTTCGACCTGCCGGTCCACCTGCACACCCACGACACCGCTGGTGGCCAGCTGGCCACGCTGACGGCCGCGATCGAGGCCGGTGTCGACGCGGTCGACGCGGCCACCGCGTCGATGGCCGGGACCACCTCCCAGCCGCCGCTCTCCTCGCTGGTCGCGGCCGTGGACCACACCCCGCGCGCCACCGGGCTGTCGTTGGCCGCGGTGAACTCGCTCGAGCCCTACTGGGAGGCCGTACGCCGCGTCTACGCGCCCTTCGAGTCCGGACTGCCCGCACCGACCGGCCGGGTCTACCGCCACGAGATCCCGGGCGGCCAGCTCTCCAACCTGCGCCAGCAGGCGATCGCGCTCGGGCTGGGCGAGAAGTTCGAGCAGATCGAGGACATGTACGCCGCGGCCAACCAGATCCTCGGCCGCGTCCCCAAGGTCACCCCGTCCTCGAAGGTCATCGGCGACCTGGCTCTGTCGTTGGTCGCCGCAGGGGCTGATCCTTCTGCGTTCGAGGCGGACCCGGCTGCGTACGACATCCCGGCCTCCGTCATCGGCTTCCTCAACGGGGAGCTCGGTGACCCGCCGGGCGGCTGGCCCGAGCCGTTCCGCAGCAAGGCGATCGGTGGCCGCACCTGGAAGGCGCCGTCGCCGACCCTGTCGGCCGAGGACGCCGCCGGGCTCGCCTCCGACCGCCGCGGGACGCTCAACCGGCTGCTCTTCCCCGGACCGACGAAGGACTTCACCGAGGCCCGCTCGAAGTGGGGCGACGTGTCGGTGATCTCGACGCTCGACTACCTCTACGGCCTGCGCGAGGGCGAGGAGCACGTCGTCGAGATCTCCGAGGGCAAGACGGTCATCTTCGGTCTCACCGCCGTCTCCGAGCCCGACGAGCGCGGCATCCGCACCGTCATGGCGACGATCAACGGTCACCTGCGCCCGATCAGCGTGCGGGACCGCTCCGTCGCCGCCGAGGTCGCTGCCGCCGAGAAGGCCGACCCCGCCGTTCCCGGCCAGGTCGCAGCGCCTTTCCAGGGCGTCGTGACCATCGCGGTCGCGGCCGGCGAGACGGTCAAGGCCGGCGACACCGTCGCCACCATCGAGGCCATGAAGATGGAGGCCGCGATCACCGCTCCTGTCGACGGCACCGTCGCCCGCCTCGCCTTCTCCGGCACCCAGGCGGTCGACGGGGGTGACCTGGTCCTCGTGCTCGGCTGAGGCGGTTCCTTCGTCAAGGTATGCAGGGAAAGGCACACATCCCCAGCGGAGTTC
>NZ_JBHVGB010000188.1:0-11396 GCF_042801335.1 Nocardioides sp. NPDC057577
ACTCGGCTGGAATTCAGGTCAGGATGAGACGACTCGGCGGGGGTCTAGGCGTACGACGACCGACTTCGAGGTCGGGGTGCGGCTGCCGTCGGCGTAGGAGTCGAGGGGGATGAGGACGTTCGTCTCCGGGAAGTACGCCGCGGTGGAGCCGCGAGGGGTGGCGTACGCGACGACGCGGAAGCCCTCGGCCCGGCGCTCGCCGTCGGTCCAGACCGAGACGATGTCGACGGTGTCGCCGTCGGCGATGCCGAGCTCGCGGAGGTCCTCGGGGTTGACGAAGACGACGTGGCGCCCGCCCTTGATGCCGCGGTAGCGGTCGTTGTAGCCGTAGACGGTGGTGTTGAACTGGTCGTGGGAGCGCAGCGTCTGCAGCAGCAGGTGGCCCGGGGGAGCCGAGATCGCGGTCAGCGGGTTGGCGGTGACCCGGGCCCGGCCGGTCGCGGTGTCGAAGGTGCGCGAGTCGCGCGGGCCGTTGGGCAGGGCGAAGCCCCCGGGTGCCTTCAGCCGGGTCTCGAAGTCCTCGAACCCGGGGACCACCGCGGAGATGTGCCAGCGGATCCGGGAGTAGTCCACGCCCATCGTGGCCCAGTCGATGCCCTGGTCCGAGCCGAACAGCGCCTCGCCGATGGCGCAGACGATGCCGACCTCGCTGCGCAGCTCCTTCGAGCCCGGAAGCAGGCGGCCGTGGGAGGCGTGCACCATGCCCATCGAGTCCTCGACGGTGACGTACTGCTCGCGGCCGCCGGTCTCGTCGCGCTCGGTGCGGCCCAGGCAGGGGAGGATCAGAGCCTCGCGGCCGTGGTGGAGGTGGCTGCGGTTGAGCTTGGTCGAGACCTGGACGGTGAGGCCGACGTTGGCCAGGGCCGCCGTGGTGACGGCGGTGTCGGGGGTCGCGGCGGCGAAGTTGCCGCCCAGGGCGAGGAAGACGTCGACGGCGCCGTCGCGCATCGCCTCGATGGCGGCGACGACGTCGTAACCGTCCTCGCGCGGTGGCGTGATGCCGAACTCGTCACCGACGGCGTCCAGGAACCACGCCGGCGGCTTCTCCCAGATGCCCATGGTGCGGTCGCCCTGCACGTTGGAGTGGCCGCGGACCGGGCAGGCGCCCGCGCCGGGCTTGCCGATGTTGCCGCGCAGCAGCAGGAACGAGGCGATCTCGCGGATCGTGGCGACCGAGTTCTTGTGCTGGGTCAGGCCCATCGCCCAGCACACGATGACGCGCTCGCGGGACTCGACCAGGTCGGTGAGGGACTCGATCTCCTCCCGCGAGATGCCGCTGAGCCGGGTGATCTCGTCCCACTCCATCGCCGCCCAGGCCTGCGCGGCGACCTCGAAGCCGTCGGTGTGCTCCTCGAGGAACGGGTGCGCGATGGCGTCGCGCTCGACGAGCAGCTTGTTGATCCCGGCGAACAGCGCGAGGTCGCCGTTGACCTGCACGGGCACGTGGACGTCAGCGAGCTGGG
The DNA here is from genome assembly GCF_042801335.1 of Nocardioides sp. NPDC057577. Lineage (NCBI taxonomy): Bacteria > Bacillati > Actinomycetota > Actinomycetes > Propionibacteriales > Nocardioidaceae > Nocardioides > Nocardioides sp. NPDC057577. Next base: position 1,464 of record NZ_JBHVGB010000188.1, read on the forward strand.
TGCCGACGCCGCTGACGCCGCGTACGGTCTGGGGGTTGCGGAACCGCCCCATCCCGGCCTCGCGAAGCGGGTTGACCGAGACGACCTTGGCGCCGTTCTCCTTGGCGGACTCGAGCGCGGTCAGCATCCGTGGGTGGTTGGTGCCGGGGTTCTGGCCGACCACGAAGATCAGGTCGGAGTGTTCGGCGAGGTCGTCGTAGGTGACCGTGCCCTTGCCGATGCCGATGACCTCGCCGAGCGCGGTGCCGCTGGACTCGTGGCACATGTTGGAGCAGTCGGGCAGGTTGTTGGTGCCGAGCTGGCGGGCGAGCAGCTGGTAGACGAACGCGGCCTCGTTGGACGCGCGGCCGGAGGTGTAGAAGACCGAACGGTCGGGGTCGGCCGCGCGCATACGACCGGCGATCAGCGAGATCGCCTCGGACCAGGTGATGGGGGAGTAGTGGGTCTCGCCGGGGGCGATGTACATCGGCTCGGTCAGCCGACCCTGCGACTCGAGCCAGTGGTCGTCGCGCTCGTTGAGCGAGGAGACCGAGTTGGCCGCGAAGAAGTCGCGGTCGACCCGCTTGCGGGTCGCCTCCCACGCCACCGCCTTGGCGCCGTTCTCGCAGAACTCGGCCGCCTTGCGATGGTCGGGGTCCGGCCAGGCGCAGGAGGGACAGTCGAAGCCGCCGACCTGGTTGACCTGGAGCAGCGTCTGCAGGCTGCGCTTGGGGCCCATCTCGCGCAGCGCGTACTCCATCGAGTGGGCCACCCCGGGAATCCCCACCGCAGCCGTCTCCGGCTGGTGGACGCGGAGGGTGGGTTCGGGCAGGTCTGTGGTGTGCTCGGTGCTCACCCGAGGCACACTACTCCGAGGCGATGGCCTTGAGGACGTCTTCCCTTCCTGCGCGGATGGCGGGGAGGAGCGCGGCCAGGACGCCGACGAAGACGGCGATCGCCAGGAAGACGGCCAGCTGGTCGAGCGGCACCCACAGGCTGGTGAGGTCTTCGCGCAGCGCGTCGCGCAGCAGCACCCCGAAGAGCACCCCGAGAACGAGCCCGAGGACCGCGCCGAGGACCGCGATCGTCACCGACTCCAGGGTGATCATCCGGCGCAGCTGGCCACGCGAGAGGCCGATGGCGCGCAGCAACCCGATCTCGCGGGTGCGCTCGATGACGCTGAGGCCGAGGGTGTTGACGATGCCGATCACAGCGATCACGATCGCCAGCGCGAGCAGGCCGTAGATCATGTAGAGCAGCTGGTTGACCTGCCCCTTGATCGACTCGGCGAACTCGTCCTTGTCCTGCACCGCGACCACCGGGCGATCCTCGACGAGCTTGTCGAGACGCTCGTGGACGACCGCGGAGTCGGCTCCGCGGGCGAGCATGATGCTCAGCGAGGCATCCTCGCGCGGCACCTTGGCCGCGACGAGGTCTTCGATGCGCACCGTGATGTCACCGGTGACCTGGGTCCGGGCGATGATCCCGCTGATCTGCGGGTGCTGCTGGCGGCCGCTGACGAAGGTGAGGTCGATGCGGTCGCCGAGCCGCCAGCCGTGCTCCTTCGCGGCCTCGTCGGTGACCAGCACCTGGCCGGGCTTGAGGTCCTCGCTGCCCTCGAGCACATCCAGGTCGTAGACCTGCGGCAGGTGCTCGTCGACGCCGAAGAGGAACGCGACCTCGTTCTTCTTCGGGTTCTGCAGGTCCACCTCACCGACGACGGCCTGGGCGATCTGCGAACGCGAGACGGTGGCCACGCCCTTGACCTTCTCCATCTCGTCGCCGATCGAGGTCGGGAACGCAGTGAAGGTCGGGCTCTGCACGACCAGGTCGGGCTTGAACTGTTCCTCGACCACGTCGGAGATCGAGGCGTTCATCGAGGCGGCGAGCACGCCGATCAGCGAGACCAGCGCCAACCCGATCATCAGCGCCGACGCGGTGGCACCGGTGCGCCGTGGGTCGCGCATCGCGTTCTGGCCGGCGAGCTTGCCGGTCATCCCGAAGAGCGCCCCCGAGACCGTACGCAGCGCCGCCAGGACCGGGCGGCCCAGGAACGCGCTGATCCAGGCGACCGAGAGGATCGATATCCCGGCCCCGACGCCTACCCACAGCGCCGGGCTCGTCGGCACGTCGAACCCGCCGGGAAGACTGATCTCCGGGACCCCGATCCGCGGCACCGCCGCGATCGCGAGCCCGGCGGCCAGCAGGACGAGCCCCACCGACGTACGCAGGACGGTGGATCTGGCCGGAGGCTGGGTGTCCTCGCGCATCGCCGCCACCGGCGGGACCTTCCCGGCCCGGCGGGAGGGGAGCAGGGCCGCGGCGAGGGTGACGAGGACGCCCACGGCGTAGGAGATCCAGATGGTGCGCGGGGTGAGGACGAGGACGTCGGAGGCGATCTCCAGACCGGCCTGACGGAAGGCGGCGGCCAGGCCGTGGGCGAGCCCCCAGCCGGCGATGATGCCGATGGTGGCCGCGACCAGCGCCATCACCAGCGCCTCGAAGAGCACCGACGTGGTGACCTGGCGGCGGGAAGCCCCCAGGGCGCGCAGCAGCGCCAGCTGGCGGGAGCGCTGCGCGATCAGGATCGAGAAGGTGTTGACGATGATGAAGGCGCCGACGATGACTGCGATCACCGCGAAGACGATCAGGAAGACCGAGATCACGTCGAGGAACTCACCGATCGCGTCCTCGGACTCCTCGACCATCTTGTCGCCGGTGACGGCCTCGAACCCCTTCGGGACCACCGTGTTCGCGGCCGCGACGAGCTCCTTCTGGCTGACGCCGGGGGCGGCGGTCAACGAGATCCCGGAGTAGACGTCCTTGCCTTCGGTGAACAGGCTCTGGGCGCCGGCGGTGCTGAAGATCAACAGCTGCGCGCCGGCCGTGCCACCGCCGTTGAAGGAGGCGGTGCCGGTGAGGGTGACCTTGCGGCGGGTCTCGCCCTGGGGCGCGATCAGGGTGACGGAGTCTCCCACCCGGTAGCCGGCCTTCTCCGCGGTCGCCTCGTCGAGGACGAGCTCCTTCTCCCCGGTCGGCCAGCTTCCTTCGATGAGCTCGAGCGACGGCTCGCCGAGCAGGTTGGGGGTTCCGGTGTGGTTGAAGGCCAGCGTCGGCGCACCCGAGCTGCTGACCAGCTGGTCGTCGGTGTCGAGCACATAGAGCCCTGCTCCCTGGACCACCCCGTCGGCGCGAGCGACCTCCGGCAGCGTACGCAGCCTCTCGATGGCCTCCGGCTCGAGCATGGCCGCGCCGCCCCCGCCGGGGCGGCTGGCCTCGGCCGAGCTGGCGCTGTTGGTCGGGCGTACCTGGCCGTCGGGCGTGGAGCCGTTGATGATCCCGGAGAAGGTGCGGTCGAGCCCGTGCGAGAAGGTGAGTACGCCGGCCAGGAACGCCACGCCCAGGACGATCGCGAGCGTCGACATGAGCAGGCGCACCTTGTGCGCGGCGAGGTTGCGCAACGTCAGCCGGAGCACGTCGCCACCTTCCTTGCGCAAGCGCCAGAGTGCGGACGTGGCGGTGTGGCGATTGTCTGGTTCACCCTCAGGCACCTTCGCCGATCGGAGCCAGGCCCATCGCCCGCGCCTGCAGGTCCGCCATGTGGGCCAGGATCTCCTCGCGGCTCGGCTTGGCCAGCTCGTCGACGATCCGGCCGTCGGCCAGGAAGATCACCCGGTCGCAGTAGGAGGCGGCGACCGGGTCGTGGGAGACCATGACGATGGTCTGGCCCAGGTCGTCGACGCTGTGGCGCAGGAAGTCGAGCACCTGGGCGGCCGAGGTGGAGTCGAGGTTGCCGGTCGGCTCGTCGGCGAAGACGATGTCGGGCTTGGAGACCAACGCCCGGGCACAGGCGACCCGCTGCTGCTGTCCACCGGAGAGCTCGCTCGGCTTGTGCGAGAGCCGCGGCCGCAGGTCGACCGTGTCGATGACCTGGTCGAACCACCCCGGGTCCGGCTTCTTCCGGGCCAGGGAGAGCGGCAGCAGGATGTTCTCCTGCGCGGTCAGCGTCGGCACCAGGTTGAACGCCTGGAAGACGAACCCGATCTTGTCGCGCCGCAGCGAGGTGAGGCGGCGGTCGCGCAGCTTGCCGAGCTTGCGGCCGCCGACGACCACCTCGCCCGTCGTGGGCTTGTCGAGCGCCGCCAGGCAGTGCATCAGCGTCGACTTGCCCGAACCGCTCGGGCCCATGATGGCGGTGAACTGGCCCGCGTAGAGGTCCAGGCTCACGCCGTCGAGCGCGCGGACCTCCGCGGCGCCCTTGCCGTAGGTCTTGTGCAGGTCGATCGCCTGGGCGGCGATCTCGAGTCGGTCTGCGTCGGTCACGACCCCAACTCTCGCGCACCCATGGTGAGCGCGCATCGGGGTTTGTACCGATATCGTAGATCTCGACCCGCTTCGCGGGTTCGCAGGCTCACCCGCTGCGCTCGCTCGATCTCTTCGCGTTACGACCCTGCTCGCTTCGCTCGCAGGGTCGTAGGCTCAGATCTTCTGGTTGAGCAGACCGGTGTCGACGTCGTAGATGAAACCGCCGACCTTGACGTCCTCGGGGACGAACGGGTGCGAGCGGACCTTGGCGACGTCCTCGGCGAGCGCGCGGACCTGGTCGTCGACGACGACGGTCAGGTCGAGCCAGGAGGCGTCCTGGCCGGCCGACTCGGCGAGCTTGGCGCGCAGCTCGGCCTCGGTGTTGGAGGCGACCGCGCAGCGGGTGTGGGGCACGACCAGGATGCGCTTGACGTTGAGGAGGTGCACGCCGAGGACCAACGCCTCCATCGCCTGCGGGGTGACCCGGCCGCCGGGGTTGCGGAAGATCTTGGCGTCGCCGAGGCTCAGGCCCAGCAGAGCGAGCGGCTCGATGCGCGAGTCCATGCAGGTCACGATGGCGACCCCGGCGTGGGCGACGCCGTCGAAGCCTCCGTCGCCGAACTTCTCGGCATAGTCGCGGTTCGCAGCAAGCAGGTCATCGAAATCGGCCATGACGCCAAGGTAGCCGATATCGCGGCGACGACCTCACGCTGTGTCAGATAGCGTGCGCGATGTGATCGACGCCCTACTCGAGCCCAGCGACCTGCCCCACCGTCTGCCGCGTTTCGCCGACATCTCGATCGAGGACTACGGCCCGGCGATCGAGCAGGGGATGGCCGAGCAGCTGGCGGCGCTGGCCGCGATCACCTCCTCCACCGAGGAACCCAGCTTCGAGAACACGCTGGTCGCCCTGGAGCGTTCCGGCGAGCGGCTGGACCGGGTCCTGCGGGTCTTCTTCTCGCTGCTCTCCGCGGACTCCGACGACGACCTGGACGACCTCCATGCTGCGTACGCTCCGCGGTTGGCGGCCCACCACGACGCGCTGCTCCTCGACGACTCGCTCTTCGCTCGGGTGAACGCGGTCTACGAGAAGAGGGATGAGCTCGAGGGGGAGGACCGCTATCTGGTCGAGCGCTACCACCGCGACTTCGTCCTAGCCGGCGCTGCGCTGGGGCCGGAGCAGAAGGCGCGGCTGCGCGAGCTCAACCAGGAGATCTCCGGGCTGGAGGCAGCCTTCGGGCAGGCGGCGCAGGCCGACTCCAACGACCTCGCCGTGGTCGTCGACACCGTCGAGGAGCTCGCCGGGCTGACGCCGGGCGAGATCTCCGCGGCCGCGGCGGCCGCCGAGGGCCGGGGACTGGCGGGCAGGTTCCTGATCACGCTGACCCTGTTCACCGCCCACCCCTACCTTTCGGTGCTGGAGGACCGAGAGCTCCGCCAGCGGCTGTTCGAGGCGCAGCTCGCCCGCGGCTCGCGCGGCAACGCCAACGACACCCGCGGCATCGCGCTCGACGCGCTGCGGCTGCGGGCGGAGAAGGCCCAGCTGCTCGGGTTCGACAGCTACGCCGGCCTGGTGACCGCCGACAACACCGCCGGCACGCCGAAGGCCGTTCGCGACATGCTGGAGCGGCTGGCTGCGCCTGCGGCCCGCAACGCCCGGGCCGAGCAGGCCGCGCTCGAGGCATCGGCCGGCGGGGTGATCGAGGCCTGGGACTGGCCCTACTACGCCGAGAAGGTCCGGGTCTCGGAATACGACGTCGACCTGGCCGTCCTACGGCCGTGGTTCGAGGCCGACCGGGTGCTGCGCGACGGCGTCTTCTTCGCCGCCGGCCGGCTCTACGGGCTGACCTTCGAGGAGCGGCCTGACCTGCACGGCTACCACCCCGAGGTGCGGGTCTTCGAGGTCTCCCGCGACGGCGAGCCGATCGGGCTCTTCCTGCTCGACCTCTACACCCGGGACTCGAAGAAGGGCGGTGCCTGGATGAACTCCTACGTCACCGCCAACACGCTGCTGGGTGAGCCGTCGGCGATCGTGACCAACAACCTCAACGTGCCCAAGCCGGCGCCGGGGGAGCCGACGCTGCTCACCTTCGACCAGGTCAACACCCTCTTCCACGAGTTCGGGCACGCGCTCCACGGGCTGCTGGCGCGGGCGACCTACCCGCGGTTCGCGGCGACCTCGGTCTACCGCGACTTCGTGGAATACCCCTCCCAGGTCAACGAGATGTGGATGCTCTGGCCCGAGGTGCTCGCCAACTACGCGGTCCATCACGAGACCGGTGAGCCGATCCCGGCCGACGTGCTCGGCAAGCTCGAGGCCTCCGCCACCTTCAACGAGGGGTTCGCGACCTCCGAATACCTCGCCGCCACGCTGATCGACCTGGCCTGGCACGAGCTCGGTCCGGCCGAGGTGCCGACCTCGCCGGAGGCGGTCGAGGAGTTCGAGGCCGCCACGCTCACGGCGGTCGGCCTGGACAACCCGGCGGTGCGAGCGCGCTACTACACGGCGTACTTCAAGCACATCTTCGGTGGCTACGCCTCGGCCTACTACTCCTACATCTGGTCCGAGGTCCTGGACGCGGACACGGTCGCCTGGTTCAAGGAGAACGGCGGTCTGACCAGGGAGAACGGCGAGGCGTACGTCCGCTATGTGATCGGCATCGGTGGCACCCGGGACCCGCTGGAGTCCTATGCGGAGTGGCGCGGCCGACCGGCCCCGATCGCTCCGCTGCTGGAGCGCCGGGGCCTGGCCTGAGCCTCAGCGGTCTCGAGGATCCGCCGGGCCCGCCCAGCTGGACTGCGGGTCGCTGGCGGGGAAGGTCTCTTCCTCGGTCTCGTCCTGGCGATCGCGCTCCTCGCCTTCCTCCACGACCCGCTCGGGGGTGGGGAAGGGGATCGGGGACTCGGTGCTCTCGTCCGCGCCGGTCTCCGGATCCTTGGTTTCCTTCTCGACCATGGTTCTGCTCCCATCTGAAGACTTCGATGATGTCGTCGATGCCGTCCGGCATCCACTGTGCCACGTCACGAACGGCTCAGCGCGTCCTTGACACGGTCCACGATGGAGTGGAACGGCATGGTGGCCAGCTGCTTGGGCACCGATCCGGCTGAGCCGGGGTGAGGGTGGGTCGGTGCGACCAGCTCGGTCGCCGTGAGCCGCTTGGCCATCATGTGACGCGCCGTCTCGCTGATCTCGCTGAGTAGCAGCGGGAACTCGACACGCTCCTCCTCCTCGACGTGCTGCTCGACCGCGATCCGGAAGATCGGGAACGTCTCGTCGAACTCGGGGCTGTCGACACCGACACCCTCGAGTCGGGCCAGCATCTCGATGGCCTCCTTCTCGTCGGCGTTGAGCGCCGAGGCGAGCGTCTCGCCACCATGGGTCGAGGTGACCGGATGGACGGCGATCTCCTCGGCGGTCTCGTGCACCGCGAGCAGGACCCGGAGATCGTCGAACGCCTGGCGCTTGGCCGGGCCCTCGGAGTTCGCCACCGTCGCGCAGAGCTGCCGGATGCCGGCGTGCTGCTGCAGCAGGACCCTGATCACGTCACCCTCGGGTAGGTCGGATGCCTTCTTGAGATCGTCGGTGACATGGGACATGTGCTGCTCCTGTCTCAGGTTCTGTGGACATGAGCCCAGGTACCCGCGGCGTGTTCTGCCCATACACCTGTCCAACCGACCACCGATCTGAGAAGGTTCAGGAGTGATGAGGGCGGGGGTTTTGCGGGTTGCGGTGGTCAGTCCGCAGGAAGTTGTCATGCGGGGGCTCACCAGCATGCTCGCGGACTATCCTGACCGCCTGGTCGTGACGGCGCTTCCGTCCGTGCGCAGCCGTGCGCAGGGTGTCGACGTGATCCTCTACGACACTCTCGGTCTGCATCTGGCCGACGGGTCCGACCTCGTGCATCTGCTGCAGGAGACCGATGCCAAGGTGCTGATCTTCAGCCGCGACATGCGCCCCGACCTGCGCGTCAAGGCCTACTCGCTCGGTGCCAAGGCCTGGGTCTCGATGAGCGTGCACGCCGGTGAGCTCGTACGCGCCATCGAGCTCACCGCCGCCGGGGAGCCGTTGGGGGAGCGCCAGGACCGGCTCGGCACGGTCGCCGGGCTCACCACGCGCGAGGTCGAGGTGCTCGCGCTGATCACCCAGGGACTGTCCAACAAGGAGATCGCCGCCAAGCTCGTTCTGAGCGTGAACACGCTCAAGAGCCACATCCGACAGGCCTACCGGAAGATCGAGGTCACCACCCGCAGCCAGGCGGTCAGCTGGTCGATCACCCACGGGTTCGCGCCACCCGACGAGAATTCCGTGGAATCGGGCGCATCCGTGGGGGCCAGGATGGTTACCGATACCGTGTCGACAGAGCAGGCTGGGTGACTTCTCCCTGCTACGTCCTGGGGGAGTGACACCACGTCCGCACTGTCGGTGCCGCGGTCTCGGCAACTGACCCGGGACCGCGGTTCTAACCCTCAGGGGTGAGTGTGCTGTGGGGGCTGAGCTCACCCCTGAGGGCCATTTCTCCCCTGAGCGTGGAGATCTGGCTGGTCCGCGCGACAGACTCGAATCATGGACAGGACACCGGAAGCATCGCCGCTGCCTCCCCTTCAGCAGGAAGATCTGGTCGTACGCCACCTCCCGGTGGCACGCTCGCTCGCCGCCCGCTACTCGGGCCGCGGTGTCGAGGCCGACGACCTTCGCCAGGCCGCGCACATGGGGCTGGTGAAGGCGGCCCGCCGCTACGACCCCGCGCAGGGCGCGTTCCTGAGCTATGCCGTACCGATGGCCAAGGGCGAGATGCGTCGCTGCTTCCGGGACCTCGCTCGCTGTGCACCCCCGGAACGGGTGGACGACGGGTGGGACTCGCTCGTCGAGCACTACGGCGAGGCCGACCCCGGCTTCGACCGCGCCGAGGCGCGGGTGCTGGTGGGGGAGGCGATCGGCGATCTCTGCGAGAGGGACCTGAGGATCCTGCGGCTGCGCTTCGTCGACGGCCTGACCCAGGCCGAGGTCGGCGAGAAGATCAATGCCACCCAGGCGCAGGTCTCCCGCGCCCTGGCCCGGATCATCCGCAGCATGCGGGTCGCCGTCGCCGCGTAACCGGTGCAGATGGTGGGTACCGGAAGACATGACTACCCAAGCCGTCATCTTCACCGTGATCGGGGCGATCGTCGTGCTGGTCGGCGTCGCCGCCTGGCTCTACGACGCCCGCCGCAACAAGCGCGTCGCCGATGACGAGGAGCGCTTCGATCAGCCGGGAAGGAAGAGCTGATATGCCACAGCGCGCCTGGAGCAAGAAGAGAGAACGACAGTACGAGCACATCAAGGAAGGTCTGCTCGAACGCGGTGAGAACGAGGACACCGCCGAGGAGATCGCGGCTCGTACGGTGAACAAGGAGCGCGCCCGCGGCGGAGAGTCCCGCGAACGCAGCCGCACCTCGACCAAGGACATCTCCTCAGGCCGCCGCGGTGGCTTACGCAGTCACCGCGGCTCGGGCGGGCGAACCAAGGCCCAGCTGTACGAGGAGGCCAAGGACAAGAACGTCAAGGGACGTTCGAAGATGAACAAGGCTGAGCTCGAGAAGGCTGTGGGGCGCTAGCTCTGCGCTGTTCCCGCGTGGAATGGCCGCCGACCCGTCAGGACAGGGTCGGCG
>NZ_JBHVGB010000189.1:0-11373 GCF_042801335.1 Nocardioides sp. NPDC057577
CCGGTGTTCGGCGAGTGCACCGATCGTTCATGTGCACGATCTATGCACCGATGATCTCCTCAAGGGCGCACGGATCGTGCACGGGCGGCGGATGATGCCTTCATGGGGGACACATCCGGCGAGGACTTCGTCCTGGACACATCACGACCGTTCTCGCGAGCCGATGCCGCGAAGGCGAAGCTGAAGCCGAGCACGTTGCGCGGCCCGCGCTTCGTACGCCTCTTCAGCGGTGTGTACGTAGCCGCCGATGCGCCGCCGACGCCGCTGCAGCGCGTCCAGGCTGCCCTCGTGCCGTTCCGTGGCAACGGTTTCGCCAGTCATGCCTCCGCGGCCCGGGTCTATGGCGTGCCGATCCCGACGCTGCCCGACGAGCATGTGACGGTGACCGCAGGGTCTCACCGTCGTACGCATCCTGGGATCGTCTGTCATGTGCTGAAGAAGCCGCGAGCAGTGGTCCTCGACGGCATCGGGGTCTCCTCGCCCGATCAGCTCTTCGCCGAGCTCGGGAGTCAGGTGAGCCTGGTCGACCTCGTCGTGGCGGGCGACCATCTCGTACGCCATCACCGGGGCGTGACGCCGGCGACGTTGGCTGACTTCTCAGGCTCCGGGACGTTGCCCGGCTCGCGCCTCGCCGCGACGGCGGCGGGCTACGTACGCGACAAGGTGCGCTCGCCGATGGAGACCCGCTTGCGCATGCTGATCGTGCTCGCCGGGCTCCCCGAGCCGCGGATCAACGTCCTCGTGGGCACCGGGGACGGCATGCTCAAGCGAGAGCACGACCTGGTGTATGTGGCATCGAAGACCGTTGTCGAGTACGACGGCAAGCAGCATCCCGCCGAGCAGTGGGAGCGCGACCTCGAGCGACGCGAGGAGGCCGACGACGATGGCTGGCGCATCCTGACCGTCGTCGCAAAGGGTCTCTTCCGTCGCCCCGACCTGACTGTGGCGAAGATCCACCGGGTGCTGCTGGAGCGGGGCGAACCGGGAGTGCCGAAGCGGCTCTCGGACGCCTGGCGCCCCCACTTCCCGGTGATCCGCTGACGACCGTGAACGATCTGTGCACTCGTGCTTGGCTGATTGGCGCACGAATCGTGCATGTGCGCGATTGGTGCACTTCTGGGGGTGGTGAAGGTGCACGGATCGAGCACGGCTCCACCCGGCTATCGTGTGTCGCATGGTGCGTGACGGGTTTCGGCTTCGGGAGTGGGAGGAGTCGGACGCGGCGGTCCTGCTCGCTGCGTACGACGGGGTCGGCATGGAGACCGAGCGGCCGGCGGATGTCGCCACCGTCGGGGACGCCGAGCGGTTGATCGCCGGCTGGGCCGAGGACGCGGCGGCCGACCGGGGCTACACCTTCGCCGTGGTCGACGGCGACGAGATCCTCGGGCAGATGCGGGTCACCACCCAGCTGCGTGTCCACAGCATCGGCTGGATCTCCTACTGGACCCTCGAGAAGCACCGCGGGAGGGGCGTCGGCAGCACCGGCCTGAAGCTCCTGTCGAGGTACTGCTTCGACGAGCTCGACCTCTTCCGCCTCGAGACCGGCCACCGGCTCGACAACCCCGGATCGTGCCACGTCGCCACCGCCGCCGGCTTCGTCGTCGAGGGCCGCGAACGCCAGAAGCTGCTCTACGACGGCGTCCGCTACGACACCGAGACCCACGCCCGGCTGGCCACCGACCCCGACCCCGCCTGACGCCGAGAGGGCACGCACGTCGGCCGAGGCGTCGCCCCGGTCGGTCGAGACGTCGCTCCGGTTGGTCGAGAAGTCCCTCCCGTCGGTCGAGATGTCGCTTCAGTCGTTCGAAGCGTCACTTACGCGAATCGAGACGTCTCCGGGTGACGTCTCGATTCGCGTACGTGACGCTTCGGCCTGCGGGGCTGACGTTTCGGCCGACTGTGGTGACCCCTCGGCTGACGTACTTGACGGCTCGCCCGACGTAGGTGACGGCTCGGCTGACGGGGGTGACGCTTCGGCGGGGTTCAGTCCTGGACTCGGCCGCGGAGCTGCTTGGTCTGGCCGCGCTGGCGCTTGGCGTCGAGGCGGCGCTCCTTGGAACCGCGGGTGGGTTTGGTGGGGCGGCGGGTGGGAGGGGGTGGGGCGAGGAGGGTGCGGATGCGGTCGGCGAGGCGCTCGCGGGCGGCTACCCGGTTGCGGTGCTGGGAACGCTGCTCGTGGGAGACGACGACGAGCGGCCCCGGGGAGCGGGCGAGGAGGCGGGCCCGCTGGCGCTCGTCGAGAGCGACGGAGGCGGACGGGTCCCAGGAGAGCTCGACGCGGGAGTCGGTGGTGTTGACCGACTGCCCGCCTGGGCCGGGCGAGCGGGAGAAGCGCTCGACCAGCTCGGTGTCGGGGATGACGAGACCCTCGGGCAGCCCGGGGCCCGGTGGTACCCGAAGATCCTTCACCCCAAGAACCCTAGACCGCCGGTCTACGGAACGGCGGGCCCGGTCGAGTCGCGCACCACGAGCTCGGCGGGGACCCGCTGTCGCCGCGCACGCGCGCCGGGCTCCTTCAGCGCCAGCGTCAGCGCCCGGGCTCCCATCTCGGCCATCGGCAGCCGGACGGTGGTGAGTCCGGGGGAGAGGTCCTGGGCGACGGCGACGTCGTCGAACCCGCTGACCGAGACCTGGCCCGGCACCGAGACCCCGGCACTGCGCAGCTGCGAGAGACACCCGATGGCCATGTCGTCGTTGAGGGCGATGACAGCGGTCGTACGCGGGTGGTCGGCGAGCATCCGGCGAATGCACTCGCGCCCGCCCTCGCGGGTGAACGGCCCCTCGAGGACGGGTACGTCGCGTGCGTCGAGCCCCGCCGCCTCGAGCGCGTCGCGCACCCCGTCGAGACGGTCGGCGACGGTGGTCAGCTCCAGGGTGCCCGAGACGACCACGATGCGCCGGTGGCCCAGGCCGAGGATGTGCTCGGCGACGGCACGGCCGCCGGGGCGGTTGTCGGGCAGCACGCTGTCGACCCCGAGGTGGTGCTTGCCGACGACGGCGACCCGACCGCCCGCCTCCGCGTAGCGCTGCACCTCGAGTCGCATCGGTGCCTCCACCGAGGCGTCCACGAAGCCCGACCCCGCGATCAGGATCGCGCCGACGCGGTTGGCCACCAGGCTGCGTACCTGCTCCACCTCGGCCTCGGGGTCGCGGCCGGTGTGGCAGATCTGCACGGTGCGCCCGTGTTCGGCGGCGAGGCTGAGCACGCCGCTGGCGATCTCGGAGAAGTAGGGGTCGCCGATCTCGTGCACGACGAGCCCGATGGTCGCGGTCGATCCGCTGGCGAGCGAGCGGGCATGGAGATTGGCGACATAGCCGAGCTCGCGTGCCGCCTGGCGGACCTTCTCGGCCACCGAGTCGCTGACACCGGGGGTTCCGGAGAGCGCGCGGGACGCGGTTGCGATCGAGACGCCGGACGCATGTGCGACGTCGATCAGGCGGGGGGAGCGGTTGGTTCGGACCATCGATGCCCCTTGTCGTCAGGAATGTGACTCTTGCCACACTAAGCGAGAGTCGGTAACGTCATCGTAAACGCTTACGTAAGCGCTTTCGTAGAGGAGACCCGCAGATGCGCTTCACGAAGACCCCCACCGCGAGCAAGCGGTCAAGAGCAACCCTGGCTGCCGCGGCGGCCGTGACTCTCGCCTCCACCCTCGCCGCCTGTGGTGCAGCCGAGGAAGGAGGCGGCGACGACGAGATCGTGATCGGCATCTCGCTTCCCCTGACCGGCGACTTCAGCGAGCCCGGCAAGGGCATCCAGCGCGGATACGAGGCCTGGGCCGAATACGTCAACGCCAACGGCGGCCTGCTCGGCCGTGACGTACGCCTGGAGATGCTCGACGACCAGTCGAGCGCCGAGCGTGTCGCCGCCGACTACGAGAAGCTGATCAACCAGGAGCAGGTCGACCTGGTCGTCGGCCCGTTCTCCACCCGCCTGGTGATCCCGGCCGCCCAGGTCGCTCAGGACTACGGCTACCTCTTCGTCGAGCCTGCCGGCGCGGCGCCGGAGGTCTTCGAGGAGGGCTTCGAGAACCTCTTCTACGCCGCCCCTGCCGTGGCGAACGACCACTACAAGCTCCTCGCCGAGCACATCCTCGCGATGCCCGAGAGCGAGCGACCCAAGACCGCTGCGTACGCCTCCATGGACGACCCGTTCGCCCAGGGCACCGCCTACGGGCTCAAGGACGCGCTGGAGGAGGGCGGCATCAAGACCGTCGCGGACGAGGTCTACCCGCCCAACACCACCGACTTCAGCAGCATCGCGGCCAAGATCGCCGACACCAAGGCGGACATGGTCGTGGGCGGCAGCCAATACCAGGACGGCGTCAACCTGATCGTCGCGCTGCAGCAGCTGAACTACCAGCCCAAGCTGGCCGCGTTCTCGACCGCGCCGACCGAGACCGAGTTCGCCGAGGCGATCGGCGACAAGACGCAGGGCATCATCGCGCCCACCGGCTACACCACGAAGGCGGACTATCCGGAGAACCAGGAGTTCGTGAAGTTCTACGAGGAGAAGCACGGCGAGGCGCCGGGTGAGGACGAGGCCAACGCCTGGACCACCGGTCAGGTCGTCGCGGCGGCGGTCGAGGCGGTCGAGTGCGCCGAGCCCGACCCCGACTGCCAGTCCAAGCTGATCGACTGGCTGCACGAGAACGAGGTCGAGACCGTCGTCGGGCCGTTGAGCTGGGACGAGAAGGGTCGTCCGCAGAGCGCCCACATGATCCAGCAGTGGGTGGACGGCGAGATCAAGATCGTCCTGCCCGAGGACCAGGCCGAGGCCGAGTTCGTCTTCCCGAAGCCGGCGTGGTGAGTCCATGTCGATGTCCCTTCTCCTGCAGAGCCTGATCCTGGGGCTGCTGCTCGGAGGCCTCTATGCCCTGCTCGCCGCCGGCCTGACGCTCTACTTCGGCGTCATGCGGGTCGTGATGATCGCCCACTCCGCGTTCCTGATCCTGGCTGCGTACCTGGCCTGGTTCTTCACGACGCAGACCGGGCTCGACCCGCTGCTCTCGCTGATCATCACCGTGCCGCTCTTCTTCGCGGCCGGCTACGGGATGCAGCGCGCGCTGCTCTCCCGGCTGCGGCCGGCGACGCTGACGATGATGTCGGTGCTGCTGACCTTCGCGATCGCGCTGGTCATCGAGGGCGGGCTCGGCTACCTCTTCTCCGGCACTCAGCGACGGATCCAGCTCGGCTACTCCAGTGCGAGCCTGGAGCTGTGGGGAGCGCGGATCGCGGTGGTCAAGCTGGTCGCCTTCGGGCTGGCCGCGGTCTCGCTCCTCGCGCTCTACCTGCTGCTCAAGAAGACCCGCTTCGGCCAGGCGCTGCGCGCCACGATCCAGCACCGTGAGGCCGCCCAGCTGCTCGGCATCGACACCGACCGGATCGCCGGCTTCGGCTTCGGGCTCGGCCTGGCGACCGCGGCGGTCGGTGGCACCGCGCTCGCGCTCGACGCCACCATCTACCCCTCGCTGCACTGGCACTGGATCGGACCGCTGATGGCAATCATCGTGATCGGCGGCCTCGGGTCGATCCCCGGTGCTGCCGTCGCGGCGATGGTCCTCGGGGTCGGCCAGGCCCTGCTGCAGATCCCGATGGGCACCACCTGGGCGCAGACGGTCTTCTACCTCGCTCTCTTCGCCACCCTCATGTTCCGCCCCCAGGGTTTCTTCGGAGGTCGTCTTGCTCAGCGCTTCTAGACACAGCCGTACGTCTTTGGTGACCAAGCTCGTCGTGGCCGCCGTCCTGCTCGGCCTCGTGCTCGCCTTCCCGGCGCTCGCGCCGGACCCGTTCATCTTGTCGGTGGGCGTGGTGATCGCCAGCTACGCCGCGCTCGCGGTGGCGTGGAACTTCGTCGGCGGGCTGACCGGCTACATCTCGCTGGGACACGCCGCCTACTCCGGTCTGGGTGGCTACGCCACCGCGCTGCTGGTGACCGAGGCCGGCGTGAACCCGTGGATCTCGATGGTCGTCGCGGCCGTGCTCGTGGGCTTGGCCGCCGTGCCGATCGGGATCGCGTCGCTGCGGGTCCGGGGCGCCTCGTTCGTGATCGTCTCGATCGCGCTGGTTCTCATCCTGCTGCTGGTCGCACAGAGCTGGGCCGAGGTGACCGGCGGGTCGAACGGGCTGCGGGTGCCGCGGCCGTTCGGCCCCGACGTACTCCGGCCCGAGCAGCACGAGCGGTTCTTCTACCTGTTCGTCGGGCTGACCCTGATCGCGCTCGCCCTGTGGTGGGTGATCGACCGCTCCCGGCTCGGCACCGGGCTCAAGGCGATCCGGGAGGACGAGGACAAGGCCCAGGCGCTGGGCGTGCCCACGTTCGCCTACAAGCTGGTCGTCTTCGTCGTCTCGGCGTTCATGACCGCGATGGCGGGAGGGATGTACGCCCTCTGGTTCGGGTCGCTCGACCCGATCTTCCAGTTCTCGATCCTGACCGGCTCGTACCTGGTGCTGATGTCGCTCCTGGGCGGCGTACGCAGCCTGCTCGGCCCGGTCGTCGGCGCCGTGATCGTGGGCTATGCGGTCGAGTTCTTCAAGAACCAGTACGGCGACACCCAGCTGCACCTGGTCGCGCTCGGTCTGCTGCTCGCCCTCGTCGTGCTCTTCATGCCCGACGGGGTCATCCCGTGGCTGACATCGCAGCTCGACCGGTTCCGCCCCGGCGACACCTCGATCCGCGAGGTCGACGCCGCCCAGCTAGCCGAGGAGCGCAAGGCGCTCGAGGAGGCGAAGTCATGACCGATCCGATCAAGCACGGTCTGGAGACGGACGGCCTGACCAAGTCCTTCGGCGGCGTACGCGCCGTGGACGGGGCGACGGTCAGCTTCCAGGAGGGCAAGATCAACGCCCTGATCGGCCCGAACGGGTCGGGAAAGACCACCTTCTTCAACTGCGTGACCGGGATGATCCGGCCCGACTCGGGCACCGTGACCTACCAGGGCCGCGACGTGACCGGCCACGCACCTCACCGGATCGCGCGGGCCGGGCTCGGGCGCAGCTTCCAGCTGTGCCGGATCTTCCCGCGGATGACGGTGCTCGACAACGTGCTCGCCGGGGTCCGGTCGACGGGACTGGTCCACCGGCTGCGCGGGGCGCACAACCCCGACGACATCGCCCGGGCGCGGGAGCTGCTGGCCCGGGTCGGCATCGAGCACCTCGAGCGCAGCGAGGCCCGCGACATCTCCTACGGGCAGCAGAAGCTGCTCGAGCTCGCCGGGGTGCTGATGGCCGAGCCCGACACGATCATGCTCGACGAGCCGGCCGGCGGCGTGAACCCGGCACTGATCGGGAGGATCGCCACGCTCGTGCGCGAGCTCAACGCCGAGGGCCGCACCTTCGTCATCGTCGAGCACAACATGGAGCTGGTGATGAGCCTCTCCGACCATGTCGTGGTCTTCGACCGCGGCCGCCCGATCGCCTCCGGTGCGCCGGCGGACGTGCAGACCGACCCACGAGTCCTGGAGGCCTACCTTGGTGTCTGAACCTCTCCTCGAGCTGCGCGACATCGAGGCCGGCTACGGCCGTGCCGCCCTGGTGCTGCGAGGCCTCACCGTCACCGTTCCCGCAGGTCAGATCGTCTGTCTGGTCGGTCCGAACGGGGCGGGCAAGTCCACCGTGCTCAAGGTCGCCAGCGGGATGCTCACCCCACGCTCGGGGACCATCACGGTCGACGGCAAGGACGTCACCCGCAACGGGCCGCAGCAGATGCTGCGCGCGGGCATGGCCCACGTCCTCCAGGGCCACTCCGTCTTCAAGGAGATGACCGTGGCCGAGAACGTCGGGCTGGGCGCCTACACGGTGCGCGACCCGGCGGCGGTGGCCGAGCGGACGGAGTTCGTCAAGAGCCTCTTCCCGGTCGTCGCCGAGCGGTGGAACACCCTCGCCGGCGCGCTCTCGGGCGGGCAGCAGAAGCAGGTCGAGTTCGCCCGCTCGCTGATGGTCAGCCCGAAGGTCGTGCTGCTCGACGAGCCCAGCATGGGCCTGGACCCGAAGACCACCGCCACCGTGTTCGAGCAGGTCGTACGCATGCGGGACGCCGGTCTGGCGGTCCTGCTCGTCGAGCAGAACGCCCGGCGGGCCCTGGAGTCGGCGGACCTGGGGTGCGTACTCGATCTGGGGAAGGTGCACATCGCCGGTCGGGCATCCGACCTGCTCGCCGATCCGCGGATGGCGGAGCTCTATCTCGGGGGAGCCGCAACGACCTCAGCAGGGGCCACCGACGGTCCCGATTAGGGGAAGGAAGAAGCAGCCATGAGTTGGAACAGGAGATCGACGCTGAACCGAATGGTGGGGCGAGGCGTACGCGCCGGTGTGATCGCCCTCGCAGTGGCCCTGGCCGCTCCGCTCGCCGGAGCCCAGGCCCAAGAACATGCACAGCCCACCGAAGGCCCCGGCCTGGCCGTGGTCAAGCCCAGGGCCAGCCTGGCCGACTGGGACCCGGTGACCGATGACAAGTGGGCCTTCGAGAAGGGTCAGGTGATCCTGACCGAGCCGGGGACGGCACAGCCCGGCCCGCGGCGCCCCTTCGAGTACGCAGTGGTGACCAAGGGTCCCGAGCTCGGCTCGCTGACCTACCGCGCCCAGGTCCGCATCGACGAGGCGGTCGAGGTCACCAACCGAGACGTGATCCTGGTCTGGAACTACCAGTCCCCGACGCGCTTCTACTACGCCCACCTCTCGACCGACAACACCATCTACCCCCACAACGGCATCTTCGTGGTCAACGACGCCGACCGGCTGCGCATCGACGACCAGTGGAACGGCTCGGTCGGCGCGGAGCCGTCGATCACCGACGCCGACTGGCACGACGTACGCCTCGACTACAACGCCCGCACAGGCGCGATCGCGGTCTACCTCGACGGTGCCGACGAGCCCCGGATGACCGCCACCGACACCACCTTCGCCGGAGGCCGGTTCGGCTTCGGTTCCTTCGACAACTTCGGCCGCATCCGTGACGTCACCGTCGCGGGGCTACGTCATCGCTGATACCCCTCGGTAAGGAGAAGAGCCCATGGAAACCTCACGTCTATGGGGCAGACAGGCACGCGCCGGCATCGCCGTCGGCGCCATGCTCGCCGCGCTGCTCACCCCCGCACTCTCTGCCAACGCCGCCATCCCCGGCAGCGAGCCCGTCCCCGATCCCATCCCCGAACAGCCCGTACGCAGCAGCCTCGGTCTCGTGCTCCAGGAGGTCACGCAGCTCCCCGAGACCGAGCCCTACCCCGCCCCCACCGACCAGCGCCTCGTACGTCACAACCGCATCAACTTCATCGGCGAGGTCCCCGACGGCTCGGGCCGGATGTACGTCCCCGACCTCAACGGGCCGATGTATCTGCTCGACCGCGGGCAGCAGCACGAGTATCTCGACGTGAAGGACCACTTCCCGGACTTCTGGTCCGGTGCGGGTCTGGGCAGCGGAGCCGGGTTCATCACCTTCCACCCCGACTTCAAGAGGAACGGGCTCTTCTACACCACCCACACCGAGCGCTTCGGCGGCTTCGCCAAGACGCCCACCTTCCCGTCCCAGACCAATCCCGGCTCCGGGCGGACCGTCAGCGTCGTGACCGAGTGGCACGCCACCGACCCGACCGCCGACACCTTCGCAGGCACCAGCCGTGAGGTGATGCGGATCGACTTCGCAGGCCAGATCCACGCCATCCAGCAGATCGACTTCAACCCGACCGCCGAGCGCGGCGACGAGGACTACGGGCTGCTCTACATCGCCTCCGGCGACGGCGGCAACGGGGTGAAGAGCGACGACCCGCAGAACCTCGCCAACCCCTTCGGCAAGATCCTGCGGATCGACCCGCTCGCCCGCGACGGCCGCAACGGGGCGTACGGGGTGCCGGAGAGCAACCCGTTCGTCGACCGGGAGGGCGCGATCGGCGAGATCTGGGCGTACGGCATGCGCGACCCGCACCGGTTCTCCTGGGACGTCGAGAAGGGCACCCTCCTGCTCGGCCACATCGGTCAGCACGCGATCGAGGGCGTCTACGACGTACGGGCCGGGGACAACCTCGGCTGGAGCGAGATCGAGGGCCGGCTGCTCTACGACAACACCGACGAGTGCGCCCTCTACACGGTGCCCGACGACTACGACATGTCCGGCTACACGCTCCCGGTCGCGTCCTTCGACCACGACCCGCCGGCCAACTACTCCTGCACCTCCGACAGCGGCCACGCGGTCAGCGGCGGTGTCGTCTATCGCGGGAAGCTGGACAACCTGCGGGGCAAGTACGTCTTCGGTGACCTGGTCAACGGCGAGGTCTACTGGACCGACGCCAAGCAGATGCGCCGGGGCAGCAGCCGCGAGGCGACCCTGCACGAGATGCAGCTCTTCGACACATCCGGCAAGCGGCTCTCGATGCAGGACTTCGTCGACGACCCGCGCGTCGACCTGCGCTTCGGCACCGACTCGCGTCGCAACCTCTACCTGCTGGCCAAGGCCAACGGGAAGATCTGGAAGGTCGTGAACACGGTGCACAAGCCGTGGCCGAGCGAGGTCGTGCCGTCGCTGCGCGAGAACCTGGTCAGCTACTACGACTTCGAGCACCCCTTCGCTCCGGGGGCGCGCGAGGAGGACCAGGGCTACTCCCGGACGCTGCTGAACCAGGTCAACGGCGGCAACGCGATGCAGGTGGGTGACTCGGCGTACCGGACCAGCAACAACGCCCTGCAGACCCAGCAGGTCAACCCTGAGGTCAACGGCAACGACGACTGGAAGGCGGGTACGTGGAACCAGAACGGGGTCGCGTCCCTGGCACCGTTCGCCGGGGCGGAGCAGATCACCCTGGCCGGCTGGTTCAAGGTCGACATGGACGGGCCCGCGCTCAACTCGCTGACCGCCGATCCCGCGGACCGGTTCAACGCGATCGGGCTCTCCGGGGTGCTGTCGGGCAACTCCGACGGCCACGGCGTACGCGCCCTGCTCGAGCTCATCAACGTCGACGGCACCCTGCGCCTGGTCGCGCTGGGACGCCGGCTCGATGAGGGGGCCTCGCAAACCTTCGCCGCCTCGGCGGACTGGCAGACCCTGCTGCCACGAGGTCAGTGGGTGCACCTGGCGGCGACGTTCGACTACACCACGGGCAAGATGGCGCTCTACCGCAACGGGAAGGCCGTCGACGGGTTCTACACCACCGCCGGTGACCCGTGGCAGGTCGACGGCACCGGCACCTCCGACACGTTGCCGCGAGGCATCAAGGTCGGCGGATCCTTCCCGCAGGACACCGTCGAGCGGAACCCCTGCAACTGCCGGATGGACTCGCTGATGTTCCTCGACCGGGCGATCACCCCGGACGAGGCGCGGGCCCAGTATCAGCGGTTCGTCAACGGCCGCTGACCCCGTCGAGGGTGCACGGCCCGGTTCATCGA
>NZ_JBHVGB010000190.1:0-11354 GCF_042801335.1 Nocardioides sp. NPDC057577
GCTGACTAATCTTTTTATACATCCGCCACAACTACCGATTCGGCCGCCGTTTCTGCGGTCTCGGCTCGGGGGCGCTACACGTGCCCCGTCGCCGATGCCCGGCGCCGAGACAGCGCGTCGACGCTGGCCGCGACCAGGAGGACCAGGCCGGTGACCATCCAGACCGTGCCCTGGGGCTGGTCGAGCAGACCCATCCCGTTATCAATAACTGCCACGACGGTGCCACCGATGACGGCGTCGATAACCCGGCCCTTGCCGCCGAAGAGCGAGGTGCCGCCGATGACGGCTGCGCCCACGGCGTACAGCAGGGTCGTCTCGCCGCCCGTGTTCGGGTTCACCGAGTTGGTCCGGCTGGCGATCATGATGCCGGCCACCGCCGCCATGGTGGAGCAGAGGACGAAGCAGGACAGGCGCACCCGGAACACGTTGATCCCGGCCCGCCGTGCCGCCTCGGCGTTGCCGCCGACAGCGTAGACGTGCCGGCCCCAGCCCGTGCGGGTCAGCACGAACGTGAGCATGATCAGCAGGCCGACGATCACCACCAGCGAGACCGGCACCCCCTTGAGCGAGGTCAGCGCCGGGTTGCGGCTGCGCTCGACGGAGAGGTAGCCGACCACGGCGAGCACCACGACCGTCAGCAGCCCGGTCTTCAACGCCCAGAGCAGGATCGGCTGCACGGTGAGGTTCTTG
The DNA here is from genome assembly GCF_042801335.1 of Nocardioides sp. NPDC057577. Classification (NCBI taxonomy): domain Bacteria; kingdom Bacillati; phylum Actinomycetota; class Actinomycetes; order Propionibacteriales; family Nocardioidaceae; genus Nocardioides; species Nocardioides sp. NPDC057577. Next base: position 691 of record NZ_JBHVGB010000190.1, read on the forward strand.
GCGCGGCGGCGTGCATCGGTGACGTACGTCGAGCCCGCATAGCCCACGATGCAGACGACGCCGAGCACCCAGCCGAGCCAGACCGGCAGGTTGGCGTTGTTGAGGCCGTTGATGAAGTCGTTGCGGATGGGGATCGTCCCACCCTCGCCGATCATCGTCAGGAGCACGCCCTGCAGCCCGAGGAACGCAGCCAGCGTGACCACGAACGACGGGATCCCGAGCCTGGCCACCAGCAGCCCGATGAGCAGGCCGATCACCGCTCCGGTGAGGAGAGCCGCCAGCAGGGCCGGGATCAGGGGCCACTCCTGCCGGGTCAGGCACACCCCGAGCACCCCCGCGCACGTCCCACCCGCGAACCCGGCCGACAGGTCGATCTCGCCCAGCAGCAGCACGAAGACCAGGCCCATCGCGAGCACGGTCACGCCTGCCGACTGGCCGATCAGGTTGGCGAAGTTGAACGAGTTGGTGAACTGCTCCGGACGCAGCGCGGAGAAGACCACGACCAGTGCGATCAGACCCAGCACCGCCGGCAGCGAACCGACCTCACCGCCCTTGAGCTTGGCCATGTAGGCCCGGAAGATCCCGGCGAGCGAGTTGTCGGGCTCCGGGTCCGGTGCCGCGGCGACGGTCGGGTCATCGGTGTCGGTGCTCATGCCGCCACCTCCGTAGCGCAAGCGCCAGAATACGGACGCGGCGGCCTGAGGCCTACTGTCGCTCGCTGGCGCTCGCTCATGCCGCACCTCCCTCGGGAACGACGCCCGTGGTGATCGCCTGCACGACCCGCTCGCGCGTGGTGGAGGCGGCCTCGATCTGCCCGACCATGGCGCCCAGATACAGGACCGCGATGTCGTCGGCGACCTCGAAGACGTCGTTGAGGTTGTGGCTGATCAGCAGGACGCCGAGACCCCGGTCGGCCAGGCGCCGCACCAGCCGGAGCACCTGCTCGGTCTGCGCCACGCCGAGAGCCGCGGTCGGCTCGTCGAGGATGACCAGCTTCGAGTTCCACAGCACTGCGCGGGCGATCGCCACGGTCTGGCGCTGGCCACCGGAGAGGGAGGCCACCGGCGTACGCACCGATTTCAGCGTACGCACCGAGAGACCGTCGAGGGTCTCGCGAGCGCGCTGCTCCATGCTGTCCTCGTCGACCAGCCGGAGCCGTTTCATCTCCCGGCCGAGGAACATGTTGTGGACGACGTCGAGGTTGTCGCACAGCGCGAGGTCCTGGTAGACGACCTCGATCCCGAGCGCGGCGGCGTCCTTGGGGTTGGTCACCTTCACCGGCTCCCCCTCGAAGAGGTAGTCACCGGCGTCGAACAGGTGAATCCCGGCCATGCCCTTGACCAGGGTGCTCTTGCCGGCACCGTTGTCGCCGACGAGCGCGGTGACCCGGCCCGCCTGGACCGAGAGGTCCACTCCGCGCAGGACCTGCACGGCGCCGAAGGACTTCTCGACGCCGTGCAGCTCCAGCAGCGAACTCACTGAGGCACGCCGTTCTCGGTGCACAGGTCGGCGATCGCGCCGGCGCACACCTCCGCGGCGTCGGCCTGACCGTCCTCGACGACCGTCTTGACAGTGTCCTTGGTGACCCAGACGGGCTCGGCGAGCACCGAGGGCACGTCCTTGCCGGCCTCGGTGTCCTCCACCGAGCCGGTGGCCAGCTCCGCGGCGGCGTCCTTGTCACCCTCGATCAGCGCGATCGCCAGGTCGGAGGCGGCCTTGGCCTCGAGCTCGGTGTTCTTGTAGACCGTTCCGCACTGGAAGCCCTGCAGGATGTTCTGCAGACCCTCGACCGAGGCGTCCTGGCCGGTCACCGGGATCTTGCCCTGCGCGTTGTTGGCCTTCAGCCGGGCGATGATGCCGCCGGCCATGGTGTCGTTGGCGGAGATGACGCCGTCGATCTTTCCGTCGTTGGCGGTGTACATCTGGTCGAAGACCTCACCGGCCTTGGTGGCGTCCCACTCCCCCGACTGGTCACCGACGAGCTTGTAGGTGCCGTCGTCGATCTTCGGCTGGAGCGCCTTCTGGTAACCCGACTTGAACAGCGCCGCGTTGTTGTCGGTGGCCGCACCGTTGACGAAGACGATGTTGCCCTTGGTCTTGCCCATCTCGGTCAGGCACGCGTCCAGCCCGGCGCCCATCAGCTCGCCGACCTTCACGTTGTCGAAGGAGACGTAGTAGGAGGCACCACCGTTGAGCGTCAGCCGGTCGTAGTCGATGCTCGTCACGCCCGCGTCCGCCGCCTTCTTCAGGCAGGCCGCGCCCGACTCGGAGTCGAGGTTGGTGATGATGATGACCTTGACGTTCTCGTTGATCATGCTGTCGCACAGCTGACCGAACTTGGCGGTGTCGCCCTGGGCGTTCTGGATCGTGGCCTCGAGGCCGGCATCGGCGAACGCCTTCTCGAGGTTGGGCCGGTCCTGGGACTCCCATCGGGGAGACGTGGTCGCGTCGGGCAGGATCACTCCGACGTCGGTGCCGCCCGAGTCTCCCGAGCCACCGTCGTCATCCGAGCCTCCACATGCCACGAGCGATGCGGTCGACAGGGTCGCCACCGCTGCGACCGCCATCAGGCGGCCGATCTTGTGCGTGTTCATCGTCGAACTCCTCAGTCCTGAGTGTGATCTATGTCACGTCGGGGTGCAACCTATCTCCTTCAGCAGCGATATGAAGCGGTTCTGAGGAGATCTCGACGGCGGATTGATAACGCCCGTACGCCTTCACGTCACCACTGCTCGTTACGGTGCGACGGCTCCCGCCCGCCAACGTCCACTAGAACAGCGACCACGTGACCGCCACCTCGGATTTCCGCACGCCCACGACCAGCCGGGCCGACAGCGAGCCCAACAGCCCCAAATCTGGGCACACCTCCGGACACATCAGCGAGATCCACGGCCTGCGCGGTATCGCCCTGGCGCTCGTCGTCGCCTTCCATCTCTTCGGCAACGGCCGGGTCTCCGGCGGGATCGACGTCTTCCTGGTGGTCTCCGGCTTCCTCGCCACCCGGTCGCTGGTGGGCAGGGCCGAGCGCAACCAGGTCAGGCTGGGCGAGCACTACGGACGTACGTTCGCGCGGCTCGCCGCGCCGGCGCTGATCGTGCTGGCCTCGACGGCCGCGCTCATGGTGGCCTTCATCCCGCAGACGCTGTGGACGCAGACGACCCGCGAGCTCATCGCGGCCGCGACCTACACGCTCAACTGGGAGCTCATCGCCAGCCAGCTCTCCTACGGCGCCGCGGGTCCGTCCTCGACACCGGTGCAGCACTTCTGGTCGCTCGCGGTGCAGGGGCAGTTCTTCCTGCTGTGGCCACTGGTGGTCGTCGGGCTCGCCCTGGTTCTGCGCCTGGTGGCCCGCGGCCGGCTGCGCGGGCGGCTCAGCCTCGCGCGGGTGCTGTTCGTGCTGACCGCGGCGGCGTTCACGCTCTCCTTCGCCTACGCGATCAAGGTCTCCGGGGCCGACCAGGCGGCTGCGTACTTCAACTCCGTCACCCGCTTCTGGGAGATCGCCGCCGGTGCCCTCACCGCGCTGGCCCTGCGCCGCCTGAGCCTGCCCGAGAAGATCAAGCCGTACGCCGCGTGGGCCGGCCTCGCCCTCGTCGTGACCTGCGGTTTCGTGATGGACGGCGCGGACCACTTCCCGGGGCCGCTGGCCCTGTGGCCGGTCGCCGGTGCGCTGCTGGTGATGGCCGGCTCGACCCCGTCGCCGCGCGGGCCGCGGCGCCTGCTGGAGACCCGTCCGCTGCGGTTCGTCGCCGACATCTCCTACGAGCTCTACCTGTGGCACTGGCCGCTGCTGATCGCGTGGCTCTACTACACCGGCGGGGAGGAGCTCACCGTCGCCTCGGCCGCCGGCGTGCTGGTCGTCTCGACGTTGCTCGCCTGGGCGACCAACCGCCTCGTCACCCGCCAGGTCCAGACGTACGTCATCAGGCCCGGCGGACCGCGAGCCCTGGTCGCCACCCTCGCCGCCCTCGTGGTCGCGGTCGGGGCCGGCTGGAGCGGCCTGGTCGCGATCACCCACTCCGAGGACCGGGCGATCGCGGCGGCGGCCAGGCTCGCCAGCGCCGACCCCTTCACGACCGAGTGCCTGGGCGCGGCCTCGCTGGCGGCGACCTCCACGGGAGGCTCGTGCCGCAACCCCGACCTGCGCGGTGAGCTGATCCCGGCGGTGGCCGCGATCGGCGCGGACGACGAGAACCGGGGCCAGTGCTGGTCCTTCGAGGAGCGGCCGGTGCGGTTCACGGCCTGCCCGAACGGGTCGGTCGACGGCTACCAGAAGCGGCTGCTGATGGTCGGCGACTCCCATGCCGTCGCCCCGGTCGGCGCGCTCGACCTGATCGGCAAGCAGCGCAACTGGCGCATCGACGTCGCCGCCCGCGCCGCCTGCCACTGGAACGCGCGGCCTCTCGGGAAGGACATCGCCGACAACCGCCCCGCCTGCGCGGAGTGGAACCAGCAGCTCGAGGCCTACCTGCGTGCTCCCGAGCAGAAGGATCTCGACGCGATCATCGTGACCCACTCGGCCCGGAAGACGACCCAGCCGCTGGCCGGCGAGACGCCCTACGACGCCACCGTCAACGGCCTCGTCGAGGCGTGGAGCCACCGGCCCTCGAAAGACATCCCGGTGATCGCGCTTGTCGACAACCCGATGTTCGAGCCCGACAACGCCGCCTACCTGCGCACCACGCTGGGCTGCATCCAGCGGCACTCCCCCGAGACCGCCGGCGAGGCGTGCGGGCGGCCGCGCACCGACGTGCTCGTCAAGGATCCGCACCGCGACGCGGTCCTCCGCGATCCCAACGCGCACCTGGTCGACCTGACCCGACTGTTCTGCGGGGACGAGGTCTGCCCGGCGGTGATCGGCAACGTGATCGTCTACCGCGACGGCAACCACATCACCGCGCGCTACGCCCGCACCCTGGCGCCCTACCTCAGCCAGGAGCTCGCCCGGGTCATCGGCTAACGGGCCACGGCGAGCGCGTCGATCTCGACGAGCATCTCCGCACGCGGCAGGCCGGTCATCACGGTGGTGCGGCACGGGAGGATGCCGCCCTCGGCGACCCGCGATCCGATGAACTCGCCATAGGCGTCGTTCATCGCGGCGAAGTCGTCGCGGGTGGTCAGGTAGACCCGGAGCATGAGTACGTCCTCGAAACCCGCGCCGGCGGCGGCCAGGATGGCCTCCACGTTCTGAAGGGTGCGGACGGTCTGGGCCTTCACGTCGCCGGGGAACAGATATTCGTTCGTGTCGGGGTCGACCGGACCCTGGCCGGAGACCTGGATCAGGCCGCCGCGGACCACGCCCTGGGAGAAGGTGTGCGCGGGGGCAGGCGCCTGGTCGGTGGAGATGCGGATGTCGGACATGTGGTTCCTCTCGGGTGGTGTCATGAGCTCGGGCCGGCCCAGTCGGCGGAGATCGCTTCGGTGGCGGCGAGGAGCTGCGGCACCAGGGCGCGCACCCCCTCGCGGGGCAGGATGACGTCGGGCACGGAGACGGAGACCGCTGCGACCACGCGCCCGGCCTCGTCGCGTACGGGCGCCCCGACGCAGTTGATGAAGTCCTCGTGCTCGGCGGCGTCCTCGGCCCAGCCCTGCTCGCGCGTGCGAGCGAGCACCTCGCGGTAGCCCGCCGCGTCGGCGATGGTGCGGCTGGTGAAGGGCCGGAAGTCGATGCCCGCGATCACGGCGTCGCGCTCCCCCGGCGGCAGATCGGCGACCAGAACCTTGCCGACCGCGGTCGCGTGCAGCGCGGCGGGCAGCCCGACGCGGGAGTACATCCGCACGGCGTGGGTGCTCTCCACCTTGGCCAGATAGATGGCCGTGCCGTTCTCGTAGGCGGCCAGGTGGACGGCCTGGCCGCCCGTCTCGGCCGCGAGCCGGGTCAGATGGGGCTGGGCCACGTCGCGGATCGCGTGCTGGGCGAGCGCGGCGCCGCCGAGCGCGAACAGCCGGGAGCCGAGGTGGTAGCGCTGGCGGTCGTCGCGGCGTACGAACCGGTCGGCCTCCAGCGTGTGCAGCAGCCGCATCGCGGTGGTCTTGTGGACCTCGAGGCTGGCGGCCACCTGGTCGAGGGACCGCTCGCCCTCACCGAGCTCGATGAGGATCTGCAGCGCGCGGGAGAGACTCTGGCTCATCGGATCTCCTCGTGGGCCGCGAGCGCCGGGGAGTCGATGCCGGCGGCGCTCACCCGGGTCGCGGCCCAGGCGTCCTCGGAGCACTCGAGCAGCCGCTCACGTACGTCCTCGGGCGGCGGTTTCGCATGGTCACCGGCCACGGCCAGCACGCCTGCCGCGACCAGGTGGCCCTGCCGCAGCCGGCCCACCGGACCGGCGCCGTCGACGAGCGCGGCGAGGTAGCCGGCCGCGAAGCCGTCACCGGCGCCCACCGGCTCCACGACGTCGACGCCGAGGGCGGGGACCTCGGTCGTGCGTCCGTCCGGGTGGTGCTCCCCGGCGGCGTGCGAGTCGGCCTTGAGCACGAGTCGCGGACGATCGCCCAGGAGCTCGCGGAGGTCCTCGGGGGTGTGCACGCCGAGCGCGGCGCGTGCCTCGTCGGCGCCGAGCAGGACGACGTCAGCAGCTCGGAGCAGGTCGAGCAGCGGCGCGATGCCTCGTCCGGCCCACAGGGCCGGTCGCCAGTTGAGATCGACGCTGAGGCGGAAGCCGAGCTCGTCGCGCAACGCCAGCAGGCGGGCGACCAGCGCCGATCCGTCCTCGAGGATGCCGAGGGTGATGCCGGAGGTGTGCACGACCTCGGCCGTGGCCAGCACTCGCGCGACCTCGGGGCGATCGAGCAGGTCGGCGTCCATCGCGGCGGCCGCGGAGCCCGCCCGGTAGTAGTGCATGCGGCTACCGCCGGGGGCGGGCTCCTTCAGGTAGAGCCCCGTCGGCCGCTCGGGATCGCGCTCCGCCTCAACGTCCACGCCGCGGGCGATCAGGTCCTCGGTCACGACGTGGCCGAACGGGTCCCGGCCGAGCCGGGACACCCAGGCGGTCCGCACACCGAGGCCGGCCAGGGCTCCGGCCACGTTGGCCTCGGCGCCACCGACCGAACGTCGCAGGGTCGTCGCCGCGGCGAGCGACCGGTCGCCCTCCGGACGCAGGACGACCATCGCCTCCCCGAGACAGACCACTCGCACGTCTCCGCTACTGCCCACGGATGGAGCTCCTCCCCTGTTGGTTCTCCGCCGGACCGTTGACGCCCGGTGTGGCCGATGCTACAACTAACGAATCGAATTACGCAATCACCGTTGCATAATGTGCAACGAAGGAAGGACGGGCCATGGATCACCCGGCAGCCCACATCGACACGGCGGCCGTCGCGGCACTGCGCGAGGAGCGGGTCGACTGGCGCCACAAGGCGATCCCACCCGCGCTGTGGGGACGTACGGTCGCCGAGGTGCTCGACGCGGCGCCCCGGCTCTCGCAGCTGCCCACGCCCGTGCTCTCGCTCTCCCGGGTCGCGATGACCCACAACCGTGACGTGCTGGCCACCTGGTGCGCCGAGCGCGGCATCGCCCTGGCCCCGCACGGCAAGACCTCGATGGCGCCGCAACTGTGGGCCGAGCAGCTCGCCGCCGGCGCCTGGGCGATCACCGTGGCGAACCTCGCCCAGCTCGCCGTCGCCCGCGCCTTCGGCCTCTCCCGGGTGATCGTCGCCAACGCGATCGTCTCCCCGCTGACGCTGCGCTGGATCTCCGACCAGCTCACCGAGGACCCCGGGCTGGAGGTGCTGGTCTGGGCCGACTCGCCACGGACCGTGGCCCTGATGCACGACGCGCTCGCGGCCCATGCCGCCGAGGTCGGGCCCCGACGCCCGCTGGCCGTCCTGGTCGAGCGCGGAGCCGCGGGGGGCCGCACCGGCGCCCGGGACGAGGCGACCGCCGTCGCTGTCGCCGAGGCGATCGCCGCCTCGCCCCACCTCGAGCTCGCCGGCGTCACCGGCTACGAGGGCGCCCTCGCCCACACCACCGACGCGGCCGCGCTCGGCGTCGTCCATGCGTACGTCGACAGCCTGGTCTCCCTGCACCGGCGGATCTCCGGCTTGATGCCCGCCGGCCGGACGCCGGTGGTCAGTGCCGGAGGCAGCGCCTACTTCGAGCAGGTGGCCGACGCGCTCGCGCCGCTGGTGGCCGGCGACGAGGCCCGCGTGGTGCTGCGCAGCGGCGCCTACATCACCCACGACGACGGTTTCTACCGCGACATCTCGCCCCTCGGCAGCGACCCGCGCACCACCGGCCCCGGCCTGCGCAGCGCCCTCCACGGCTGGGTGCGGATCTCCTCACAACCGGAGCCGGGTCTCGCGCTGTTCGACGCGGGCAAGCGCGACCTGCCCTTCGACGAGGGTCTGCCCGAGGCCCAGCTGCTGCGGGCGCGGACGACCGGCTCCCCCGCGAGCCCGCTCACCGGGGTCACCGTGACCGCGCTCAACGACCAGCACGGCTTCCTCCGCTGGGACCCCTCGGGTGAGCCGCCGGTCGTGATCGGCGACGAGCTCCGTCTCGGGCTCTCGCACCCGTGCACCGCTTTCGACAAGTGGAGCCTCATCCCGGTCCTCGACGACGCCGACGCCGACGACCCGGTCGTCGTCGACCTCGTGCGGACCTGGTTCTGAGAGTCCCAGGAGGAGTCACCATGACCGACCTGCTCATCCGCGACGCCACCGTCATCGACGGCAGCGGAGCCCCGGCGTTCCACGCCCACGTCAGCATCGACGCCGGGCGGATCACGGGCATCCACACCGACGGCGCGACACCGGCGGCGCGGCGCACCGTCGACGCCGCCGGCCGGGCGCTGACGCCCGGGTTCATCGACATGCACGCCCACTCGGACCTGCAGATCCTGGTCAACCCCGACCACACGGCCAAGGTGAGCCAAGGTGTCACCCTCGAGGTGGTCGGGCAGGACGGACTCTCGTTCGCGCCCGCCGATCCGGCGACGCGGACCCAGCTGCGCCGCCAGATCGGGGGGTGGAACGGCGAGCCGGACGACTTCGACTTCGACTGGGACACCGTCGCCGGCTACCTGGACCGGCTCGACCGCGGGATCGCGTGCAACGCGGCGTACCTCGTCCCGCAGGGGACGCTGCGGCTGATGGTCGTCGGCCCGGACAACCGGCCCGCGACCCCGACCGAGATCGCCGAGATGGCCCGGCTGCTGCGGGTCGGTCTCGCCGAGGGCGCGGTGGGGATGAGCAGCGGCCTGACCTACCCGCCGAGCATGTTCGCCGACGACGAGGAGCTGGCTACCCTGTGCCGGGTCGTCGCCGAGGCCGGCGGCTACTACAGCCCGCACCACCGCTCCTACGGCGCCGGCGCGCTGGAGGCGTACGCCGAGATGATCGAGGTCTCCCGGGCCTCCGGGTGCGCCCTGCACCTGACCCACGCGACCATGAACTTCGAGCCCAACCGCGGGCGGGCCGGCGAGCTCATCGAGATCATCGACGCCGGCCTGGCCGACGGGGTCGACATCACCCTCGACACCTACCCCTACCTGCCTGGCGCCACCACGCTCAGCGCCGTGCTGCCCAGCTGGTCGACCTCCGGCGGTCCCGATGCCCTACTCGCGCGGATCGCGGACCCCGGGGACCGGGCCCGGATCGCGCACGAGCTCGACCACGTCGGCACCGACGGCTGCCACGGCTGCGTGACCGACTGGCGCACGATCCAGATCAGCGGCGTACGCAACCCGGAGCTGTCCGGTCACGTCGGCCGCACCGTCGCCGAGATCGCCGAAGAGACCGGCCAGGTGGCGACCGACGTCTTCTTCGACCTGCTCGTCCGCGACCGGCTGGCCACGACGATCCTGCAGCACGTCGGCCACGAGGAGAACGTGCAGACGATCATGCGCCACCGCACCCACTGCGGCGGCAGCGACGCGATCCTCGTCGGCGAGCGCCCGCACCCGCGCGCATGGGGCACCTTCCCCCGCTACCTCGCCCGCTACGTACGCGACCTCGGGGTCCTCGACCTGGTCGACTGCGTCCACCACCTCACCGGCCGCCCGGCCTCCCGGCTCAGGCTGCACGAGCGTGGCCTCGTCCGGGCGGGGTACGCCGCCGACCTGGTGCTGTTCGACCCCGACACCGTCGCGGACACCGCCACGTTCGAGCAGCCGCGCCAGCAGGCGCGCGGCATCGACTGGGTGCTGGTCAACGGCACCGCCGTCATCGAGGACGGCCACCGCACCGATGCACTGCCCGGACGGGCGCTGCGCCGCACCGACGAAGGAACCCGAGCCCGATGACCAGCCCCCTGATCGACACGCTCCGCGCCGACCACTCCCTCGTCGTCGTACGCGCATCACGGATCGAGGATCCCGTCGCGCTCTGCCACGCCCTGGCCGCCGGTGGCATCCGGACCGTCGAGCTGACCTACACGACACCGGGCCTGACCGACCTGCTCGCCGAGGTCAGCGCCCGCGCGGGCAGCGACATCGTCGTCGGCGCCGGCACGGTGCTGAGCGCCGACCAGGCCCGTGCCGCGCTCGCGGCCGGCGCCCGGTTCCTGGTGACGCCCGGCGTGCCCGCGGAGGCGGCGGAGATCGTCGCCGAGGGCCACGCCGCGGGTGCGGCCGTCGTGCTCGGCGCCCTCACCCCGACCGAGGTCCTCGCCGCGACCCGGCTCGGCGCCGACGCGGTCAAGATCTTCCCGGCGCGGGCCGTCGGCC